>URSZ01000119.1 GCA_900550635.1 uncultured Prevotella sp.
GGGTAGCCCACGGTGAAGGAAAGTTCTCAATGCCTGAACCCGAAAGCGAATACAACATCGTAATGAAATACACTTACGACAAATACCCCGGCAATCCCAACGGTTCCGACTACTCCACTGCCGGAATAGCAAGTGCAGACGGCAGGCACGTGGCCATGATGCCCCACCTGGAACGCGCATTCCTGCCATGGCAGAACGCATTCTACCCCGCCGGACGCAAGAACGACGAAGTGACTCCCTGGATAGAGGCATTCGTAAATGCACGCCGCTGGGTAGAGGAGCACAAACAATAAAAGTTAACCCGATTTAAAAAGTCCTAAAGAGACATTGCTTCTTTAGGGCTTTTTTCTTTACCTTTATTTTCGGGCATTTGAGAGGCTCAAAAATATGTCTGACATATTTTGAAATACGTGCCTTGTATTTTGAAATATGTCCGACCTATTTTTTATTTGCTCCAAGAGGGGGTAAAAAAGCCCCCTTCGAACACCGGGATATTACATCTTGATTTTAACAGCTCTTAACTCTTACTATCCCTCATTACACCGCGTGCCAAACTCGCCGAATATGCAAATTGGAATAAGGCGAAAATTTCATGCCTTCGGCTACGCACCATCTTAACAAATAGCGACACACCACCGCAATCGCGATACATACCCGTAAATCACAACAAGAAACCCGCTAACATGGCAAAAAACAGGCGATACTCTTCATTGTCACGAAAAAAACGCCTATATTCGTAATTTAAAGCCGCAACGCGGTAAAAGAACAACTAACCAAACACGTACACCATGAAAAAGATACTCGCACTGGCCGCCGCATTTTTTGCTACCGCCAGCATTTTTGCCGGCAACACAGACAACGGCACACCGAAACAGAAATACGATGTGGCCGCATTCGTATGGCCGTCGTACCATCCCGACGACAGGGCCAAACTTTTCTGGCCCGAAGGCATTGGCGAATGGCAGACGGTGATGAAGAACGACGCCAAATTCCCCGGACACGAACAGCCGCGCTTCCCGCTGTGGGGCTACATTAACGAAGCCGACCCCTATGTGGCCGAAATGGAGATAAATGCCGCCGCCGACCATGGAGTGAACGTTTTTATATTCGACTGGTACTGGTATGACCGAATGCCCTTTCTCGAAGGCCATCTTAACGACGGTTATCTCAAGGCACGCAACAACAACCGCGTGAAGTTCTACCTTATGTGGGCAAACCACGACGTCACCCTCTCGTGGGACAAGCGCAATGCCGACGACGCAATGCGCGGACGCAACAAGTCGCTCGTATGGTACGGTTTCGTGGGGCGCGAGGAATTTGAAAAGATAGCAAAACGGTGGATTGAAAAATACTTTTCCCACCCGTCGTATTACAAAATCGACGGCAAGCCCGTGCTGATGATATACGAGGTGGAAAACTTCGTAAAAGGCTTTGGCGGCGTTAAGCAGGCCAAGGACGCTATAGAATGGCTGCGCAAGGAAAGCGAAAAGGCAGGCTTCAAAGGGTTGGAACTGCAACTGACACTGCGCGCCGACAACGGGCAGAAACTGGCAGGCATTCCGGGCGACAAGGCCTGGACACAGAAAGACATTGTAAAAGAATTGGGTTTCGATTCGGCCACGCATTACCAGTTTTGCCACTTCACCAATGTTGACCGCGACTACAACGAGATAATACCCGACGTGGTGAAAGACTGGAACACACTGTCGGACACATACTCCGCCACCTACTACCCCCACGTGTCGGTGGGCTGGGACGCAAGCCCGCGCACACACGAAGGCATACCGGGCATTGTAAAGAACAATACGCCGGAGAATTTCGAAAAGGCATTGCGCGAAGCAAAGAAATTTGCCGACGAACACCCGGGGCAGGCTCCGCTAATCACGATAAACAGCTGGAACGAATGGACCGAGACAAGCTACCTAATGCCATGCAACAAATTCGGCTACGGATACCTTAACGCCGTAAAGAACGTGTTTGTCGAAAAACAGGAAACAGAACTAGAATAAAACAGCCACAAGCCAATATGTAACAAACAGGTTACAACAACACGCAATAAAAACGGACGCAACCAACTATAGTTGCGTCCGTTGATTTATATTGTGCTTTTTTCGTACCTTTGTGCTGTTTTTCACACTATAACGAATGAAAAAAGTAATCCGCTGCCTATTAATTACTACAGCGTCGGTAATTGCACTGTTCTTTATTCTGGCAATAGCCTTATATATCCCTCCCATACAAAACTATGCAGTACGTAAAGTAACCGGGTACGTTTCAGAAAAAACAGGCATGACACTGCGCGTGGAACGCGTGCGCCTGGCTTTTCCGCTCGACCTGGCCATAATAGGCCCTTTTGCCGAGCAAAAGGGTGACACCCTGCTCGACGCCCGCAGCATACGCGTCGACATAGCCATGCTGCCGCTTTTTAAACAGCAGGTAAACATAAAAGGCTTCAGCGTAAGGCATTGCAAACTCGACACCGACGGGCTGATAAGCAACACGCAAATCAAAGGCTTCGTGGGCGCACTCAGCATAGAAAGCCGCGGTGTGGACTTGAAAAACTCCACTGCCAGAGTGAACGACGCTTCCCTTAAAGACTCGCGCGTAAACGTGATACTGTGCGACACAGCAGCACAAGATACTACCACCAGCAAGACGGAATGGAAGATAGCGGTGGATAACTTCTTCGTAGGCAACTCTTCGGTAAACGTAAAAATGCCCGGCGACTCGATGAGAATCGCAGCCAAGCTGGGAACGCTAAGCGTAAAGAACGGCAGCTTCGACCTGGCACAAAGCAGCTACGGAATAAAAAAGCTGGCGTTGAAAAACAGCAGCGTCAAATACGACATTCCCTACATGGCATACGAAAAAGGACTCGACCCAAACCATTTGTACATCTCCGACCTTAACGCAAGCCTTAACGACATACTTTACCGCAACGAAGCAATATCGGCAAACGTGAAATCGCTAAAACTCAAAGAGAAATGCGGCCTTGCGGTAGACAAACTCACAGGAAAACTCTTTGTTAACAGCACGAGGTTGTCGCTGTCGGATTTTAAGATAGCAACCCCTTATTCGAAATTTGAGGCCGCCGCGTCCGTAAACTGGGACGCATTGAAAGCGAACGGCAAAGGCGTGGTTATTTTGCAGGCCGAAGGCGCGTTGAGCTACCGCGACCTTGACACCGCCATGCCGGGAATGCTCACGAAAGAAGCCAAAGGCATAATACCGCAAGCCCCGCTGAACATAACGGCCGACATTGCCGGCGAAGACGGCACGCTGAAAATAAAAACCGTCTCTCTTCAGGCCAAAAACAGGTTCAGCCTAAGCGCAAGCGGAACTGTAACCGGCATAACCGAGCCAGGACGAAAAGGAAACCTCAAATACTCGCTCAAGATACAGAATACCCGTTTTCTGAACTCGCTTACAGGAGAGAGCGTGAACATTCCTTACGGTACGTCGGCACAAGGAAACGTGTCGTTCGTAAGAGACAGGTATTCTACCAATTCCACACTCAGGGCACTGAAAGGAAGAGTAAATATAAACGGCAGTTACAATACCGGAAACGAAAGCTATACTGCGAAAATAAAATCGCAGCAATTCCCATTGGGTACAATACTTAAAATCGACTCTCTGCACAACCTTACAGCGCAGTTCAACATAAAAGGAAGGGGAACCGACGTCTTTTCAAAAAGCACAACACTTCATGCCGAAGCCGAGATTGAAAAATTCGGCATATCGGGCTACGACCTTAGCAACGTAAACCTGCAGGCAGACCTGAAACGCGGGAAAGGAGACTTAACCTTTACTTCGGAAAACGATTTCCTGAACGGAGAAGGAACTATAACTGCTCAACTAAACAAAAAAGACGTTGCCGCAACAACCCGGCTTAATATAAACAAACTCGACATGCGACAGTTCACGGGCAAGGCGGACACACTGTTCATTGCCACGAACATATCGGCAAAAGTGAACTCAAACAACACCATGACAGCCTATCGCATTATAGCCGATTTCAATGACACAAAAATAATTGCAAAGAACAATACGTACCCCACCAAGGACCTGCACCTTAGTTTCGGCAGCAGAAAAGACACGCTCTATGCTGCACTCGCGGCAGGCGACCTCGACATGTTCCTCGTGGCCGACGGAAATATCGAAAAGGTAGGCGGACAGTTAAGCAAATTGGCAGATTGCTTCACACAACAGGCCGAGAACAAGGCAATCAATCAGAACGAACTGCGAAAACTTCTGCCAAACACCGAACTTTATATCAACGCGGGGACTGACAACCCTATAAGCAACATGCTTAGATACAGCTCGGGCTACAAATTCGACCGTCTGCGTTTCAGACTGGCTACAGATACGATAAAAGGTATTAACGGCAGCGGTCATCTCTGCGCTTTCAACATAGGTTCGATGTTGCTCGACACCATAGACATAAAAATATTCCAGGATACTACGGGAATGAAAATAAACGGAGCGGTACACAACGTCTCAAAAAAGAACCCGTACATATTCAAAGCCATGCTTAATGGCTACATTAATAACGACGCCGCAGGCGCAGAACTTATATATATTGACAAGGAGAATAAGGAAGGCGTGAATTTCGGCGTGAAAGCAAGTTTCGTTGACAGCGGAGTAAAAGTCCACCTGTACCCGGAAACATTGGTAATAGCTTATAGGAATTTCAAAGTTAACCGAAACAACTACATAACTCTCAAAAAGAACAAGAACATTCTTGCCGACTTAGACTTGCTTGCCGATGACGGAACAGGCATAAACCTGCATTCATCGGTAAAAGATTCGATAAACGACATTACACTTAAGGCGAACCATATAAACCTCAAGGAACTTACTTCTACAATTCCTTATTTACCCGCAATTTCCGGATTCCTCTCAAGCGATATACACGTCATAAACAAAAGCCAGGAAATAACAGCTGCCTACGAAGTTAATGTAAAGAAACTCGGATACGAAGACGTTCCTATTGGCGACTTGGGCATGGACGGTACTTACATTCCATTTGAGCGAAAAGGTTCTCACGGAATTGACGCGTTCATTACACGCGACGGAAACGAAATAGCGGAAATAAACGGCACGTACTTCGGGATAGAAGACAGCCTTGCGGCAAAACTCTCCCTTTTAGACTTTCCTATCGAAATGCTGAACGGCTTTACCGGCGAAATGTTCGGGTTGAGGGGAAATCTGGAAGGAGAACTCAATGTTTCAGGCACATCATCCAAGCCTTTGCTTAACGGGACTGTCAAATTAGACTCCGTTCATGTATATTCCGACATATACGGCTTCGACTTCAATGCGCAAAACGATTCTGCAAGAATCATCAACAGCAACATGCAAATGAAAGACCTGCGTTTTTACTCGGCAGGCAAAAGTCCTTTGGTCATAAACGGAGGAATAGACTTCAGCGATTTCGACCATGTACCTATCAATATAAGGGTAAACGCAAACAACTTCGAACTCATAAACTCAGAGCAAACAAAGAAGTCGCAAGTCTACGGAAAAGTTTTCTCTGACATAAACACGTCTATTCAAGGCACTGTTGACAACCTGCACATCCGGGGAAATTTGAATGTCCTGCCCAAAACTAATGTAAGCTATGTTCTGCAGGATTCTCCCCTTTCAGTCGAAAACCGCCTCAACGAACTTGTTTCATTCGTTGATTTCAGCGATACCATAAGCACAGAAGAGTCCAAATTCGAAGCAGGCGGCGTTGACATGACCCTCGCCATAAGCATAAGCGACGCAGCACGCCTGCACTGTGACATAAGCAGCGACAAGCAAAGCTACGTTGATATAGAGGGTGGCGGAGAACTGACTTTCAGGTACACTCAACAAGGCGAAATAATCTTGACCGGAAGGTATACGGCAAGCAGTGGCGAGATGAAATACGCACTCCCTGTCATTCCGCTCCGTACATTCTACCTTACAAACGGGAGTTACATAGAGTTTACTGGAAATCCTATGAACCCTACGCTGAACATCCAGGCTAAAGAACGTATCAAGGCTTCCGTAACAGAAAACGAAGTATCGCGCTCCGTAGCATTCGACGCAGGAATTTCAATCACACAGCCTCTTTCGAGAATGGGACTGCAATTCACTCTTGAAGCTCCGGAAGACCAGACTATACAGAACCAGCTGGCGGCAATGTCGGCAGAACAACGAAACAAATTAGCCATCTCCATGCTCGCGACGGGAATGTATCTTGAGGAAAGCAACACATCAAGCGGGTTTAAGGCAAACAATGCGCTTAACGCTTTCCTCCAAAGCGAGGTGCAGCAAATAGCAGGAAACGCATTGCGCACAATAGACCTGAGCGTGAACGTTGAAGACGGCACAAACGAAAACGGCGAAACAAACACAGACTACTCCTTCCGCTTTGCAAAAAGATTCTGGGGAGACCGTGTAAACGTAATAATCGGCGGACGCGTATCGACAGGCGAAGACGCACGTAACAACGCGGCCAGCTTCATAGACAACGTTTCACTCGAATATCGTTTGGACAACCGGGCCTCACGCTACATAGGTCTTTTCTAGGACCACAACAAACACGACCCGCTCGAAGGGCAACTTACAGAAATGGGAGCAGGCCTTGTATTGCGGCGTAAGACAGATACATTCGGCGAAATATTCCTTTGGAAAAGGAACAAGAACAAAAAAGACGGCAAACGCCCGAACTCCGACCAAGACACCGGCAGCAATGCAAGCCCGGCCAACATTCCCGCAACCAACAACGACAGCGAAAAACGCGATAACAAATGAAACACCTATTTCGAAAAACAAATAATACAGCCAGTCAGGAAATACCACTTCTTGTGCGCAAGTTTGTTACAGGCGTCGCTACATTAATCAGGAAAGGCCGAATGCCGAACACGCCGGTCCTGCTACTATGCTATGCCTTTGCAATGTTTTTCACGTCATGCTCCGTTACGAAAAACCTGCCCGAAGGCGAGCAACTGTACACAGGTATTAAATCAATCGAATTCGGCGAAAAGAAAAAAAGCAATAACGATTCTACCGGAGTAATAAAGGCCATTGCAGAAACGGCAGAGACCATCGACAAACTATTCACCTCATCCGGCAACAGTTCCGCTCCGGCCGATACCGTCGTCACCGACACATTGTCCGAAGCCAAGAAAAAAGAATTGCGCGAAGCCGAGAAAGCACGCAAGGAAGCCGACAAAAAATCACTCGAAACCGTTAAGGAAGAAATAAACGGCGTTCTTGCCTATGCCCCAAACAATGCACTGTTCGGGAGCTCGTCGCTTCGCCAGCCGCTGGCTTTCGGCTTATGGTTTTACAACGGCTTTGTCAACAGCAAAAGCGCAATCGGGAAATGGATTTTCAAGAACTTTGCAAAGCAACCTGTGCTTATCAGCACTGTAAACCCCGAGCTGCGCACCATGGTCGCTACCAACGTGCTGCACAACTACGGCTACTTCCGCGGAAGCGCAGACTACGAGCTTCTTCCGAGCGAAGACAACAAAAAATCAAAAATAAGATACTTCATCAACCCGCGCGAGCCCTACCGCCTCGACTCCATAGCGTACCTGAACTTCCCTCCAACGGCCGACAGCCTTATACGCAAGACCTGGAGCCAGCGAACGATAAAGAAAGGCGACATTTTCAATCTCTCGAAAATCGGCGAAGAACAGACACGCCTGAAAGACCTGTTCCGCAACAACGGCTACTAC
>URSZ01000120.1 GCA_900550635.1 uncultured Prevotella sp.
TCTCGATGTAATTGGCGTTGGTAGAGGTATTCTTCAGCCCGGTGCGCGCGTTACCCTCGTCGTCGTAGAGTATGTTTCCGTCCTGGTCGCGCATGAAGACGCGCTCGTCCTTGTCCTCATAGCCCTTGACGTAAAAGTATGCGCCCGGCTCAATGCTGAAATTCCCGGAAAGCTCGTGCTCGTACGACGCACCCAGCTTCAGTGCGCCTATACTTCGCGCGTTGCCGTCGTAGTGTGACGCAAGGCCGCCGCCCACCTTGAAGTTTATGCGCTGTGCCGAAACAGATGAGAATGCAACGAGAAACAGGGACAATAACAAAGCCGTTTGTTTCATATTAATGCGTTTATGTGTTCTACAAAAAAGTTATATTCGTTACGTGCCGGCTTGCGGCGCGGGCTGTTTGCCTTGTGTGCGCACTGCCGTTACTTGAAAAACTGTTTCCAGTCGTCCTTGCGGTATTTCTTGCCGTTGTCGGGTTTGTCGGCTGGGCTGTCCTCGCGCGCATGTCGGTTCTTGCCTTTGGTGCGCTGCTGTTTGCCCCGGCCGTATGCCTCGCCCTGCGAATAGTCTCCGCCGCGCGAATGCGAGTGTTTCGTGCCTGTGGCCTCGGCGTCGTCAACTACAATGCGGCGTCCTTTCATGCTGGCGTTCTTGAAGGCTTTCACCACTGAGCGGGCCACTTCTTCGGGTACTTCGAAGAAAGAACAGTTGGCCGTAAGGTCTATGCGCCCTATCTCTACGCTCCCTTTCACGTATTTGTTTACAAGGCCTATGATTTCGCGCGCATAAACGTTGTCGCGCTTGCCGAGGTTGATGAAAAGCCGCTTGTATCCTTCTTCGGGTTGCACTACGCCGCCGTGCTGTGCTTCGCCGCGCTGGCGTTTCCTGTCGGCGCGGTCGCGTTTTTCGCGCACGGGCTTGTCGTCGGGCTCTACTATTTGCGGCGCATTGGCATAATACTCCACAAACCGCCCGAAGGCCGAGGCTACAAGGCGTTTCACAACGTCTTCCTTGTCCATCCAGTCGAGCTTGCGCATTACTTCGGCCATGAACGGTGCTATCTGCTCCTCGTCTACCTCGGTGCGCTCCAGGCGGTCGATGACGTTGAACAGCTGTTTGGCGCAGATGTCCTTGGGTGAAGGCAGATGGCAGCGCACGAAGTCTTTGCCTATGGTCTTTTCTATCTGGCGTATCTTGCCTTTCTCGCGCAGGTGTACGATACAGATACTCGTGCCCCGTTTGCCGGCACGTCCGGTTCGCCCGCTGCGGTGGGTATAGTTCTCCACGTCGTCGGGCAGGCCGTAATTTATTACGTGCGTTAGGTCGTCCACATCGAGCCCGCGGGCTGCCACGTCGGTGGCCACGAGCAGCTGCACGCGCTTTTGGCGAAACTTCTGCATGGTCAGGTCGCGCTGGGCCTGCGACAGCTCTCCGTGCAAGGCTTCGGCGTTATAGCCGTCCTGTATGAGTTTGTCGGCCACTTCCTGCGTTTCAAGGCGGGTGCGGCAGAATATTATGGCATAAATGCGCGGGTAATAGTCCACAATCCTCTTGAGTGCGGCATATTTGTCGCGGGCATGCACGAGGTAGTACTCGTGGTTCACCTTTTCGGCCCCTTCGTTGCGCGAGCCGACTACGATTTCCTTGGGGTCGGTGAGGTAATTGCGTGCAATCTTCTCGATTTCCTTACTCATGGTGGCCGAGAAGAGAAGCGTGTTGCGGTCGCGGGGAACGCCTTCGAGTATGCGGTCGATACTTTCCGAGAAACCCATGTTGAGCATTTCGTCGGCCTCGTCGAGAACCACATTGTCTACATTGTCGAGCGCGGCAGCCCCGCGCTCCATCAGGTCGATGAGCCGCCCGGGCGTGGCCACTATAATCTGCACGCCGCGCCGCAGAGCGCGTATCTGGCTCGAGATGTCGGCGCCGCCGTAAACGGCAAGCACGCGCACCCCGTCGAGGTATTTGGAATAGTCTTTCAGGTCGCCGGCTATCTGCAGGCACAGTTCGCGCGTGGGACTGAGCACCACGGCCTGCACGCCTTCCCTCGAAGGGTCTATCTTCTGCAGCAGCGGAAGCCCGTAGGCCGCCGTCTTGCCTGTTCCGGTTTGCGCAAGGGCTATCACGTCGTTTCCCTCACCCAAAAGGTATGGAATTACTGCCTCCTGAATAGGCATTGGCGATTCGTAGCCTATTTCGTCTATCGCCCTGATAAGGTCCGGCACCAGGCCGAGTTCTTCAAAAGTCTTCAATGTCTTATATCTTTGTGTGTGTTAGCTGCAAAGGTAACTATTTTTAGATCCCCCGCCCCATAAAGCCGGATAAAACAGCGCTGTGGGCGCAAAACTGCCGGACGGAACGGAATGTGCACTTTCTGTTTTCAACTTTGCGCAACGGGGTGCTTTGTTTTTAAAAATATGTCCGACCTATTTCAAAATATGTGCCTTGTATTTCAAAATATCTCAGACATATTTTTGCCCCTTTCTAAACCTATTGTAAATCAGTGCGTTATAGCTGTCATTATTTGTCTGCATCCGCGCCGTGCGGCAAAGGCCTTCACCACCCTCGCGGCAAAGGCATGCAATTCGCCCCACGCACACACCGCGCCGGAGGCCATAATTTCATAAATTTGAAGTACTTTTGCCGGCAGAAAGCGCCGCGTACCGTATGCGGCGCACACAGAAAAAACTATATTCCAGCAATGACCGAATTTGAGTTTGACGTCGTAGTGGTAGGCGCAGGGCACGCGGGTTGCGAAGCCGCAAGCGCGGCGGCACGCCTTGGCTGCAACACCTGCCTCGTTACGATGGACATGAACAAGATAGCACAGATGAGCTGCAACCCCGCCATAGGCGGAATTGCCAAAGGACAGATAGTGCGCGAAATTGACGCACTCGGAGGGCAAATGGGTATCGTTACCGACAACACGGCCATACAGTTCCGTATGCTCAACCGCTCGAAAGGACCGGCAGTATGGAGCCCGCGCTCGCAATGCGACCGCATGAAGTTCAGCCTCGAATGGCGACGCATACTGGAAAACACACCCAACCTGAGCATGTGGCAGGACCAGGCCGACGAGCTGCTCGTGGAAGACGGAGAAGTGCGCGGAGTACACACCATCTGGGACGTTACACTGCGAGCCAAGGCAGTAATAATAACCGCCGGAACATTTCTGAACGGACTGCTGCACGTAGGACGCCGGAAAGTGCCCGGCGGACGCTGCGCCGAACCGCCCGCACTGCACCTTACCGAATCAATCGCACGCCACGGCATACGGTACGACCGAATGAAAACCGGAACACCCGTCCGGCTCGACGCACGCACGGTGGACTTTTCAGTGCTTCCCGAACAGGAGGGCGAAAACGACTTCCACCGATTTTCATACGTCACAAGCCAAAGGCCGCTGCCGCAACTGCACTGCTGGATGTGCTCAACCAACACCGAAGTACACGAAATACTGCGGCGCGGACTGCCCGACTCACCGCTGTACAACGGACAAATACAAAGCATCGGACCAAGATACTGCCCGAGCATTGAAACAAAACTCGTAACATTCCCAGACCGCGACCAACACCCTCTGTTCCTCGAACCCGAAGGAACCGACACAAACGAACTTTACCTGAACGGATTCTCGTCGAGCATGCCGATAGACGTGCAATTAGACGCGATACACCGCATACGCGGCCTGGAACACGTGCACGCTTACCGCCCGGGATACGCCATCGAATACGACTTTTTCGACCCGACGCAGCTTACACACACGCTCGAATCGAAAGTAATAAAAAACCTATTCATGGCCGGACAAGTGAACGGAACTACCGGTTACGAAGAAGCAGCCGGACAGGGAATAATTGCCGGAATAAACGCAGCGCTCAAACTGAAAGGCGGAGAACCGTTTGTTCTCAAACGCGACGAGGCTTACATAGGCGTTCTTATCGACGACCTCGTGACCAAAGGCGTGGACGAGCCTTACAGGATGTTCACCTCGCGCGCGGAATACCGCATACTGCTGCGGCAGGACAATGCCGATGAACGATTGACCGAAAAGGCACGGAAAATAGGTCTTGTCGACGATGAACGCTACGCAATCTACACCCGCAAACAGGAAATGGTGCGCCGCATAATAGAATATTGCGACAACACTAACGCCAAACCCAAACAGATAAACGGCGCTCTCGAAAAACTCGGCACAACAAAAATCGTTTTTTCCGAGAAAATATCGGAACTTATCAACCGGCCGCAAATTACAATCGAAAAACTCGCCGCATTTATCGAACCGCTGACGAAACTAATCAGCGATGAAAACGGAATAAACCATGAAGTCGTAGAAGCTGCCGAAGTAAAAATAAAATATAAAGGATATATCGAACGCGAACGCAAACTTGCCGATAAGGTTCTGCGTATTGAAGACATAAAAATAAAAGGACGCTTCGATTATTCCAAAATAAACCAGCTCTCGATAGAAGCACGACAGAAACTCGAACGGATAGATCCCGAAACACTCGCCGAAGCGAGCCGCATACCCGGAATATCGCCGAGCGATATAAGCATACTCATGGTTCTTCTGAAACGCTGAACGAACCGCAACGCATTTCCGAGCCATTATCTGAGCACTACAATGCCCCATTACCGTTGAGCGGACGGGCATGTTCCACGTGAAACAAAACAAATCATTCCTATTTATAAATTACTGGCCATGAACAAAGAATACATCCTGAACCACCTGCGGAACATTCCAGATTTCCCTAAGAAAGGGATTCAATACAAAGACATCAATTACTTGTTTACCGACGGCGGCGTACTCCGCGAATTTTCGACGGCACTCTATGAATTATACAAAAGCCGCGGAATAACAAAAGTAGTGGGACTGGAAACGCGCGGAATAGTTTTGGCGAGCATTTTGGCCGAGAAACTCGGCGCAGGATTTGTGATGTGCAGGAAGCCAGGCAAAATGCCGGGGCAGGTAAGGCAGCAAAGCTATGCCAAAGAGTACGGAATAGACACCATCGAGTTGCAAGTAGGAAGCATTACGCACGAAGACACCGTTCTAATCCACGACGACCTGCTTGCAACAGGCGGCTCGCTGCTTGCGGCCTATAAACTTGTCTCGTCGTTCGAGCCTGAAAAAATCATGATAAACGTAGCGTTCGAACTTACGAGCGAAGGCCTGCACGGACGCGACATGCTTCCAAAAGACACCGAGCTCATATCAATGCTCACCATATAATTCGCTCACTACTTATACACACACGGGAATGCCGCCATGCTGAAAGAAGAAAGAACCAAGCTACAGGAATACCTCAAAGGCATTGTAAACAACCTGCCCGACTCGCCAGGATGCTACCAGTACCTGAACGACAAGGGCGAGGTAATCTACGTTGGCAAGGCCAAGAAACTAAAGCGCAGAGTCAGTTCTTACTTCATCCGCGAGCAGCAAAACATAAAGACGCGCGTACTCGTTAGCAAGATTCGCGACATCAAATATATCGTCGTCAACACCGAGGAAGACGCGCTGCTTCTTGAAAACAACCTTATCAAGCGCTATAAGCCCCACTACAACGTACTTCTTAAAGACGACAAGACATACCCCTCCATTTGCATTACAAACGAGGACTATCCGCGGGTTTTGAAAACGCGGCGCCGCATACGCAACGGTTCGGAGTATTTCGGCCCGTACAGCCACGTGCCTACGATGTACGCCCTGCTTGACGTGATAAAAAACATCTGCCATCCCCGCCCCTGCCACATGGCCATGAAGTGCGAAGGCGTAGAAAGCGGAAAATACAAGGCATGCCTGGAATACCACATCCACAACTGCGCCGCCCCTTGCATAGGAAAACAGTCGCGCGAGGATTACCTGAAACAAATCGAAGCCGCACGCGAAATACTGCGCGGGAACACCAAGGAGCTGGAACGCAAACTGCGCAACGACATGCAGGCATTGGCCGAACAGCTAAGGTTCGAGGAGGCGCAGGTGCTGAAACAAAAATACATACTCCTTGAAAATTACTGCGCCAAGAGCGAGGTCGTGTCGAACATAGTGAACAATGTCGACGTGTTCTCTATCGAAAGCGACGACAACTCCGCCTATATCAACTACATGCACGTCACGAAAGGCATGATTAACCAGGCTTTCACCTTTGAATACAAGAAAAAATTAGGCGAAAGCGACGAAGAACTGCTCACGCTCGGCATTACCGAAATGCGCAACCGTTACGGAAGCAAGGCCCGCGAGATAATCGTACCGTTCAGCCTCGATTTCATGCTCGAAAACGTCACATTCACCGTCCCCCAGCGCGGCGACAAGCACAAGTTGCTCAGACTGTCGCAGCTCAACGTTAAGGAATACAAATTCGACCGGCTCAAACAGGCAGAAAAGCTCAACCCCGAGCAAAAGAGCATGCGGCTGATGAAAGAGATACAAAACCAGCTCAAACTCCCCAAGCCCCCGCTCCGCATAGAGCTTTTCGACAACTCCAACATCAGCGGCAGCGACGCAGTGGCAGCGTGCGTAGTGTTCGAAAAGCTCAAACCGGCCAAAAAGGAATACAGAAAATACAACATCCGCACTGTTGTCGGCCCCGACGACTACGCTTCGATGAAGGAAGTGGTTTTCCGCCGCTACAGCCGTGCCATTAACGAGGAACTTCCCCTGCCCGACCTCATCATCACCGACGGCGGCAAAGGGCAAATGGAAGTGGTAAGGCAAATTGTCGAAGACACGCTGCACTTGGACATACCTATCGCCGGCTTGGCCAAAGACAACCGCCACCGCACGCACGAACTGCTCTACGGCTTCCCGCCGGCTACTATCGGCCTCAAGCAGGAAAGCGTTCTGTTCAAAGTACTTACCAACATGCAGGACGAAGTGCACCGCTTTGCTATCACCTTCCACCGCGACAAACGCAGCAAGCGGCAGCTTGCCTCGAAGCTCGACAGCATAAAAGGCGTAGGCGAGCAAACTAAAACATTGTTACTCCGCGAGTTAGGCAGTTTCAAGCGTATAAACGAGGCTTCGCTCGAACGCCTTCAGGAAATCATCGGCAAGGCTCGCGGATTGAATCTTTATTCACAGCTGCACCCCGATTCGCAAGTCTGAAAAACGACTCGGCAAGGCAACTTGAAAAAGAGCATTTTGAGCCTCGCAAAAATATGTCCGACCTATTTTAAAATATGTCTGACATATTTCGAAATATGTGCCTTGTATTTTTTCCTTGGTCCTATACCCGCAAAAATTCACCGCCACACTACCCCGCCGACCGGTGAATATTTTTACGAATAAATAAGTAAATTTGCATTCGCGTTCTAAACCACACCAACATAAATGAGAGCAGTCATACAAAGAGTAACCTCGGCAAGCGTCGAAACCGAAGGACACCCCAAAAGCGAGATAGGCAAAGGCCTTTTGGTGCTCCTCGGCATTGAGAGCGCCGACACCGACGACGACATCGCCTGGCTCGTGAAGAAAACATGCGGCCTCCGCATTTTCGACGACGAGAACGGCGTGATGAACCTTTCGGTCGAAGACATCGGCGGCGAAGTGCTCATTGTCAGCCAGTTCACCCTTATGGCCTCGTACAAGAAAGGCAACCGCCCGTCGTACATCCGCGCCGCAGCGCACGAGATTTCCATCCCCATGTACGAGAAATTCTGCAAAGCCATGCAAAGCGCACTGCAAAAG
>URSZ01000121.1 GCA_900550635.1 uncultured Prevotella sp.
GGCGAGCAAAGAACAGTTGTACGGCTTGTACACGGATTTGGCCGGCATGTACAGCGAGCCGTATGCCGGAAAAGATTATAGTAAAGCCATAATCTATGCCCGTAAGGCATTGGCATGTGCCGCAACGGACGACCAGAAGGCGTATGCCTTTAACCATGTAGGGGTTTGCTTTTCGTTTATGGGAATGAGCGACTCGGCTTCGCATTATATGGAAAAAGCCATAGTTTTTTCATTGAAAGACAGTGAGCGCCGCAACTATACCGGGTATGCTTTGAACTATGCCAATATTACGGGCGTCGATTTCAAAAAAGCGAAGGAGTATTTGTCGGCCGTCATCGATACGAACAGCTTTGGCCGCTTGCTCACCTTGGGTTACCTCTATTTGAATAACGGGCAAATAGACATGGCAAAACGTTGTTGCGACAGAGCCGCCGCTGTGTCCGTAACACGAAGATATTCAATCAATACTTACAACAGTTTCAGAACGCTAAATGCTTGTGTTAAGTATGCCATGAAAGAGAAAGTCTCGCCCGGCGGGAACATAGTATCGATGAACGATTCGGTTATGCAAATCACTTCGATGAACAAGGCACGCAATGAGGAAATGGCCGAAGGCAATTTGCTGCAACAAAAATATATCCAAGACTTGAAAGCAAGGAACAGGCTGTATGCGGCACTCGCGCTCTCGGGCGTGTTCTTGTGTATAATAGTTTTCTTCCTTTACGAGTTGCACAGTAAGAACCGGTATATCCGTTTGAGAAAGGAGTTGGACGGAAGCCGCATAAGCCAAATCCGTGCTTACGAGGAATCTTCCGGCCTCGGTAACGGAGGCAATAATGCAGGCATAGTGGAATTTTGGCGGCAAAGGGTAGGAATGTGCAAGGAAAACTTTGCCCGAACAGGCTGGATGAGGAAGTTGCAATCGCTTGAGGCGCAAGGCATGTCGGCAAAGAGTTCTTTTCTCCCGCCTTTGGAAAGGGAACGGTTGAGGAATGCCATGTTTGAGGAGTTTACCGATTTCATAATCGACGTAAAGTCGGCGGGCGAAGGAGTAAACCTCGACGATATTTCCCTGTGCCTGTTCAACGTTCTCAAAGTAAACAACGCCACTATTTCAATGTGCATGGCCGCTTCTGAAAACGCCATACGCACGCGCAAGAGCCGTTTGAAAGAAAAGCTTAGCCCCGATATGTATCAATTTGTGTTCGGTAAATAATCCCGTGTTATACAAATGTTTGCAAGCCTCTTGAAACGTTTGTGAAACACGTGAGTGCGCATTGCAACAAAACCGAAACGCGCCTGCCTGCCGGCATAGGCCGTATGCGCCATACTTTTGCATTGAACAAAAAATGCAAGTATGAAAAAATGTATTCTGGTATCGGCGTTGTTGGCAATGCCGCTTACGGTCAAGGCGCAAATCAGCGGCACAGTATGCGATGAATCGCGAAAACCTGTAGGATTTGCAAACGTTATAGTTTTAGACACCGACATGGCGTTTGTGTCGGGAGAAATAACCGACGTAAACGGGATGTTCAAGTTCAAAAACAAAATTCCGAAAGCCAAATTCCTGAAACTCTCGGCTGTGGGTTATGAAACAGACACGGTGGCAATAAATCCGGGCGCGGACGGTGACGTCGGAACGTTGACGCTGTTTTCAAAAAACGTTTCTTTAGAAGGAATAACAGTAAAAGGACACCACCCAACGCAACGCCTGAGCAAAGACGGCATAATCACGCAGGTTAAAGGTTCGGAGCTGGAAACCGTGGGGAACGCCATGGATGTCATGGGGCTGCTGCCGGGAGTGAGACGGGAGGAAAATGAGGTTACGGTTTTCGGAAAAGGCAATCCCGAGATTTACGTGAACGGTAGAAGGCTGGCCGACAACAACGAGTTGCTGCGTTTGTCTTCCAAAGAGATAGAAAACGTTGAAGTTATAAACAACCCCGGGTCGAAATACGGTGCGGAAGTAAAGTCGGTAATATTGGTGCGCACCGTAAAAAAGCAAGGCGACGGTTGGAGCGGGGCGGCGCAAGCCGTAACAAAGGCTGCGCATTCGTGGTCGCCGTCGGGCAACGCTGACTTTAACTACAGGAAAAACGGAATAGACATATTCGGCTCATTTGCTTTCGATTACTCAAACTTATACCAAAAACAGCGCAACCGCACGTACATGGAAGCCGGGCGGTCTTTTTACCGCTTGAATTCCGGAATAACAATTCGGCCTACAATGGCAAATTATGTGGCAAACGGGGGCTTTAATTGGCAGATTAATCCGAAACACGTGTTGGGCGCAAGATACGAATTCAAGGCAACGCCATACAGCCGCTCCAAGTGGACTACCGATGAAAGCGTAGCCAAAGACGGAAGTCCAGTTGATGAAATAAAGTACAAAACCCGCTACAAACGGTACAACAGTCCGCTTAACAGTTTGAACATGTATTACATCGGGAAGTTCAACCGTTTTACCTTAACCATGAACAACGATTATTATTCCAACCGAAACAGAGTAGAACAGGATATAGACGAGAGCAGTTTGGCCGGCGAATCGGCGGTAAACAGCCTTAACAGGATAAAAAGCTCCATGTTCGCTTCGAAAGGAGTATTGGAATATGCATTCGGTAAAAGCATTGCCGAGTGCGGGTATGAATACACACTAACCGACCGCACGGACAGGTATTTCTATTACGGAGACTTGCTACCCGACGCGGATGACAACATAAAGGAATGGAGCATTGCCGGATTCGGCAACGTAAGGATTCCGCTGGGGGCGTTGGAGGTGGCCGGCGGCTTGCGTTACGAGCACACCGTGTCCGACTATTACAAGAGCGGAGAGTTCGTCCCAGGGCAAAGCCGCAAGTACGACCGTCTTTTTCCGAACGTAAGTATTGCAATGCCCGTAAAGGATGTGAATCTCACAATGTCGTACACCGCCAAAACCGTACACCCGCACTATAGTCAGCTGAGCAGCAACATACAGTACGACGACCGCTTTACCTACGAGACGGGCAACCCGTTGTTGCAGCCGGAACTGAACCACGATGTTACGTTGGAAGGTATGTATAAATGGATTTACGTTGCGTTGTCATACCAATACGTAAAAGACGCTATTGTGAACATCGTTGAACCATACGGCGGTGAGAATCCTGTCAATCTTATGACATGTAAGAACTTGGACAATATGTCGCGCTATAGTGCATTGCTTTCGCTTTCTCCTAAAATATCCCGCTGGTCGCCACGCCTGCAACTGGTTCTCATGGGGCAAGACCTCGAACAACAGGCCTTGGGAAAGCGACGGTTCGACAACCCTTTGCTTTTCGTTGATTTTTATAACAGCGTTTCTTTGGGGAAAGGTTTTGTTGCCACGGGCGATGTTATCTGTCACACGTCGGGCGACATGGATATGGTTACGCTCAAACCTTCATGGCAGGTAGACTTCGGCGTTACCAAGACTTGCGGCAACTGGTATTTTCAGCTTAAAGCTACCGATTTGTTCAAAACGGCACGTAATTCCATGGTCACTTACGGGCGGAGCATGAAACTCGACAAATGGAACTACAGCGATTCGCAGGCCGTGCGCCTAACCGTGCGCTATGCTTTTAACATAACTGAAAGCAAATACAAAGGAAGCGGGGCAGGCCAGAGCGAAAAAGAACGGCTGTAGGAAAGCCGGAAGCCCGGAACAAAGCAAACCGTTCGCACGTGGGTAAATCGCCGGGCCGCCAGTGAGTGAATGGATAAATATTCGCACGCAGAAAAAACAAGGTCGGACTTTTTTGAAAATTCAAGGCACAAATTTCGAAATATGTCCGACCTATTTCAAAATATCTCAGACATATTTTTTGCTCAAAAAGAGACCTTGTTTTTCAGGTAGTTACACAGGCCCGTTTTTTGCCTTGATTTGAATAAAAACCGGTTGTGCTGTGTATTGTTATGCAGTGCGAAAATATGACCGGCAGACTTGGGGATATAGTTGTGTAATGCAGAGCAGAAGTTGTGGCTTGTATGGCAAAATAATTGATTAACAGGTAAAAGGACGCGATACACAGGATTAATATTGCGGTTTGCGAGGCAAAAGTTATGGTTTGCCCGAAAAAAAGCGAGGGAAACGTGATAAAAGTCTTGATTTATATTATAAAAGCTACGGCATACATGGCAAAACGTGCAGCATTTTAGGGAAAAGAAAGCGTGTCGTTACAAAATAACCTCGCTTATAAGGGTATTACTGTTTCATCTCAATGCGAAACGTCGTGCCGCGACCTATCTCGGAGTTGAGCACATAGATTTTGCCGTTGTGGTATTCTTCCACAATCCTTTTGGCCAGCGTCAGTCCCAGCCCCCAGCCGCGGCGTTTTGT
This sequence comes from uncultured Prevotella sp., assembly GCA_900550635.1. Lineage (GTDB taxonomy): Bacteria > Bacteroidota > Bacteroidia > Bacteroidales > Bacteroidaceae > UBA6398. Next base: position 4,355 of record URSZ01000121.1, read on the forward strand.
CGTGAAACCGGGAGAGAACACCGACTTGAAGTCCTTGTGCGCTATGCCTTTGCCTGTGTCGCTTACGTCGATGTACACCTTGCCGTTCTCGCACTTAACGTCATAAGTGAGTGTGCCGCTGCCGGCCATGGCGTCGATAGCGTTTTTCGACAGGTTTTCAATAACCCATTCGAACAACAATGAGTTCATCATTACCGGAATGTTCTGATTGCCGTATTTCTTTACAACTTGTATATGGTTCGACGCACGGCGCGCCATGTAATCTGCAACGCGGTTGAGGGTGGAAATCAGGTCCTGCTGTTTTTTTTCCGGCACGGAACCTATTTTCGAGAAGCGTTCGGCAATGAGCTGCAAGTGCCTCACGTCGTTGTCCATTTCGGGCAGCAACTGGTCGGAGGGGTAGTTTTCTTTAAGGATTTCCATCCAGGCAATGAGCGAAGAAATCGGAGTGCCCAACTGGTGTGCGGTTTCTTTCGACAGTCCTACCCACACCTTGTTTTGCTCGGCTCTTTTTGAACTGAGAAGGGCGAAAATGGCAACCACCACGAATATAAGCACTATGCCGAGCTGTATGAGCGGGTAAACGGCCAAGCGCCGGAGCATGAGCGAGGTATCATAGCAAATGTCGAGGTAGTTTACGTCGGTTTTAACCGAGTCGGCTTCGGTGGCTGCGCTAATGCGCACATAATTGCCCGAAGCCTTCCATCTTTCAGCCTCCTGGCTCATATAGGCAAGCGAGTCGGCCAGTGTAGGGCCTTTGCTGTCGTAAACGTTACGGTACATCTCAACCTGTCCGGCCGAGTCGAGCACAATAACTGGTATGGTGTTGTTGCCGTTTATCACTTTCAGCACGAGTCCGAGGTCTGTGGTCTCGTCGGCACGGTTGAGCGAACGCATTGCCTCGGCCCATATTTCCATGCGCTTGTACTCTTCCTGCTCAAGGTCTCTTATCAGGAAGTGCGACACAACGAGAGAGCATACGGCAATCAACAACGCCGCTATTACCAGCGCAATCTTGAGGTGCTTTATCCTATAAAACCATTGCATGACCGCTATGCCCGATATAATTGATACATCAATCTGAAAACGCGGACAATCATTTTTTATTGTGAAATTAATCTTTTGGGCAAATAAGGAGTCTTAATAACAAGGAAACCCGATAAAATGAAACAGCCATGAGAAAAATAGTAATACTGATGTTATCAGTTTTCGCTTTTGCGACAAGCGCAGAAGCATTAAGCTACAACGAGGCAAGAAACCGGGCTTGGTATCTTACGGACAAGATGGCGTATGAACTGAATCTCACAGAGGAACAGTATAACAAGGCCTATGAAATAAACCTCGATTACTTTATGAGCGTCAATACGCCTATGGATGCCGAAGGTGTTTACTGGCAGTACCGGAATACCGACCTGCGGTATATACTTTTCGACTGGCAATACAATTTGTTTGCCGCAACAAGTTACTTTTTCCGTCCGCTTTTAAGGGTTAACGGCATTTGGGTGTTGGCGTCTTATAATATTTATGACAGGGATTACTATTATTTTAGTCGTCCCGTGATATTCAATGTTTATAAAGGTCGCAGTTGGCGTCGCCGCCCGCATGTAAGTCCTTATCGCCACTTCCATATTGTAAAAGGGCATGGAATGCGTGACCGTTATCTTGAGGCACGTCACCATACAGGCCCACGTCGCGAAGTTCCCCGCCATGGCGTTCATAAGGGCGGAGGACGTAACTACGAATATGAGTGGCATAACCCCGGCGGCCGCGGAAACAGCAACTTGTACAAACCCGGAAAAAATAAACCTGGAGATAACAATAATTTGAAGTATACCAATAATATAAATGAAATACATTTTGGTAATAGTTCAAGTACAACGACTAACCGTAAATATATTACAAGTGGCAAAAACTATCGCGACAAAGTGGAAAAGCAGGAAAATGGTGAGAAGCCAAGGTTGTCGGCAGCAGTAACGTCCGCTAAGAGTGACGAATCGCAAAAGGCACAATCTGCGCCGAGGCGTATGAATAGTAGAACGGGAGTGTTTGGCGGAGGTGCGAATGCCCGCAGCAATCAAAATTCCAAAACGATAAGGAAAAATACTTCTGCGGCAAAGTCTAACGGTAGTATAAGAAGGAATAGCGTAAGGACAAGGACGAATGCCAATCCCGGCAAATCTGTAAACAGTTCCCGGAACAATAAACAAACGGTACGTTCTTATAACAGATAAGTAATACTTCGGATTGTTTAGAGCATTAAGCCGTGCCAGTCATTTTAGGGCTGGCACGGCTTATGTTTTTGTCAAAGTGAAGGTTCATAAATATCCTGCTTATATTTTTGCTCGCCGTTAGCCTTTTGTTAACTTTGCATAGTTTAATGTTTAAAGTGCGATGATAAATATAAAACATACCATATTTTCGGCTTTTATGTTAGCCTCTGCTGTATCGGGCATTGCCCAGACAGTGAATAGCGACATGTGGGCCGTTACAGACGCATTGGGGCGCAAGGTAACGGATAACGTAGATAGTTTTCCTAAAAGGCAGGGAAAGCAGGTTGCTATCTTTTATTGGACATGGCATGAGCGTGAAACAAAACCGACTGATAAAATAAAGAACATTACACAGATTTTGCGCGACTATCCCGACGCCCTTACGGATTATAACCATCCGGCATGGCGTGAAGGTTATCCCGGATATTGCTATTGGGAAGAACCTTTGTTCGGGTATTACCTCACAACCGACGAGTGGGTGTTGCGTAAACACGCTGAAATGCTTGCAGACGCTAAGATAGATGCGGTGTTTTTTGATTGTACCAACGGAACGTTTACATGGGATTCTTCTTATAAAACGCTGCTGAAAGTGTGGGACAAAGCTC
>URSZ01000122.1 GCA_900550635.1 uncultured Prevotella sp.
ATGTCTGACCTATTTTGAAATATCTCAGACATATTTTTTGCCCTCTGAAAACTATTTTGAAAACAGTCCCGGAATACAGACAAAACACAGACAACCCGCCGGCCGGTGCCGGAGACCAGTTGCTCTGCAAGCAAAAACAGCTTGCCTGCATGCCATGAAGCGCGGAAAATACCGACGGCTGATAAAAAAGGCAGGCCGCTCGTGATAAGCGACCCGCCCTACATGAACATACAGTACAATACCTAAGCTATGGCTTTTATCTTATGAAGAGGAGTTCCCTGTATTTCGGCAACGTCCACATGCGGTCGTCCACGATAAGCTCGAGCTTGTCGATGTGGTAGCGTATCTGTTCGAGCATTGGCGCTATGTTGTCGTGGTAGGCTATGGCCTTTTCGCGTTCGTCGCTTATGCGGTTTGCCACCTTGCGTGCCTCGACCATTGCGTCGACGTGCTCCTTGATGTAAGCCGTATGTTCGGCAATCTTGCGTATGATGGCGATGTTTTCGGAGGAAAGGCGCGCGGCTTCGTCGTCGGCAAACAGGGTTTTCATCTTGAAGGCGTTGTCGATGAGCTTTGTCTGGTAGCCTATCGCTACCGGCACTACGTGGTTCATTACCAAGTCGCCGAGCACGCGGGCTTCAATCTGTATTTTCTTTGTGTAGGTTTCGTATTTAACCTCGTTGCGTGCTTCGAGTTCCTTTTTGGTCATTACATCCATGCTTTCGAACATTCGCACGCTTTCGGGAGCGAGGTAACGGTCGAAGATAAGCGGGCAGCTCGTCTCGCAGTCGAGCCCGCGGCGCGCCGCTTCGGCTTTCCATTCCTCGCTGTATCCGTTGCCGTCAAAGCGTATGGGTTTGCATTCCTTGATGTCTTTGCGCAGTATCTCGATTATGGCCTGCATTTTAGGTTTGCCGGCTTTTATTAGTGCGTCCACTTCGGTTTTGAACAGGGTGAGCTGTTCGGCCACGGCGGTGTTGAGCGCAATCATGGCGCTGGCGCAGTTGGCTTCGGAACCTACGGCGCGGAATTCAAACCTGTTGCCGGTAAATGCAAAGGGCGACGTGCGGTTGCGGTCGGTGTTGTCGATGAGCAGTTCGGGAATCTGCGGTATGTCGAGCTTCATGCCGTGTTTCCCGCCCAACGAAACCAGTTCGTCGGCCGTGCTTTCTTCCATGTGGTCGAGCACTTTGCTCAACTGGCTGCCGAGGAATGACGATATTATGGCGGGCGGCGCTTCGTTAGCCCCGAGACGGTGGGCGTTTGTGGCACTCATTATCGAGGCTTTGAGCAATCCGTTGTGGCGGTAAACGGCCATAAGGGTGTTTACCACGAATGTGATGAAACGCAGGTTTTCTTCGGCCGTCTTTCCGGGCGCCATGAGCAGCGTGCCGGTGTCGGTGCCTAACGACCAGTTGTTGTGCTTGCCCGAGCCGTTCACTCCCTTGAACGGCTTTTCGTGCAGGAGAACGCGGAAGCCGTGTGTGCGGGCCACTTTGCGCATGAGCGACATGATTAGCATGTTGTGGTCGACGGCAAGGTTGCATTCCTCGAAAATAGGTGCAAGCTCGAACTGGTTGGGGGCTACCTCGTTGTGGCGTGTCTTTACGGGAATGCCCAGCTCGAGGGCTTGTATCTCCAGGTCTTTCATGAATGCCGCCACACGTGTAGGTATTGCGCCGAAATAGTGGTCTTCGAGCTGCTGGTTCTTTGAAGCCTCGTGCCCCATGAGCGTGCGGCCGGTGAGCAACAGGTCGGGACGGGCAGAGTAAAGCCCTTCGTCAACGAGGAAGTACTCCTGCTCCCATCCTAAATAGGCAACAACTTTCTTCACGTCGCGGTCGAAATAGTGGCAAACGCCTACTGCGGCCTTGTTCACGGCGCGCAGCGCTTTAAGGAGCGGAGCTTTATAGTCGAGCGACTCGCCCGTGTAGGCTATGAACACGGTGGGTATGCACAGCGTGTCGTCCACAACGAAAACGGGCGACGACGGGTCCCAGGCCGAGTAGCCGCGAGCTTCGAAAGTGTTGCGGATTCCGCCGTTGGGGAACGACGAGGCATCGGGCTCCTGTTGTACGAGCAATTTGCCCGAGAATTCCTCGATTACTCCGCCTTTGCCGTCGTGTTCTATGAAAGAGTCGTGTTTTTCGGCCGTTCCTTCGGTCAATGGCTGGAACCAGTGGGTGTAATGAGTTGCTCCCATTTCTGCGGCCCAGCGTTTCATGCCTTCGGCAACCTTGTCGGCAATGCTGCGGTCGAGTGTGGCGCCGTTGTCTATGGCGTCGGTGAGTTTGTTGTACACGTCGGTGGGAAGGTATTTGAACATCTTCTCGCGGTTGAACACATACTTTGCAAAGTATTCCGACGGGCTTTTGCCAGGTGACTTTACTTCAAGCGGCTTTGTGTGGAAAGCCTTTTCGACTACGTTGAATCTTAGTGTAGACATATTTTGTTTGTTTTTATAGGTTATGTTCTGGTGTTAAAAAGTGAGTCCGGCTACGAAATAAGCCCCTTCGGTCGAGGGATTCCATATCGCTTTTACGAACAAGGGCAGCGAGAACTGCGAAGTTATCGGTATCTCCTTGTCGGCCCTTATGCCTATGTCGGTGACTTCAAAACCGTTCGCGCCGTTGTTGTAGAATGTTGTTTTCCACGGTGTGGCACCTATTTCGGCCGTCCATTCCAAACCGCCGAGGCGGAACGGGGCGGAAATGTTGACGTATGAAGAATAGGCGCGTTTGCCGTCCGAATTAACCCCGTCGTTCCCTGCAAAGTTGGTGTACCAGTTCACGGCCAGGAAATTGAAATCGTAGCCGGCCTGCGCCTCGAACACGTGGGCTGTGTTCCTCGCCCCGAAGTGGAAGTAGCCCGGTCCTCCGGCGGTCCAGTAATCCGTTACTGACACGCTGAACCCTCCCGTTTTGTAAGCAAGAGTGAGGTCTATTTCCTTTGTGTCATCCTTTTGAAAACCGATAGAACTCCAGCCCGTGAGCGAAAAGCCCTTGTACGCAACGGCCACCGAAGGCTGTATGCTTACGTTGCCCAAATGTTGGCCTCGCCAAATGTAGTCGCTTACCAAGTCGGCTCCAAGCGAGGCTTCTACCTTGTTTTGCGCAATAACAGTTGCCGGTTGCAGGATAATTGCTATTACCGCAGCGGCAAACATTCCTTTTTGTTTGTTTTTACGATTCATAATAATATTTTGTTTGGTTAATAAGGATGCTTCTCGCTTTTTGTTTTGAAATCCGCTGCAAATATACGCAAATTGAAATAAAACAAAAGATATAACAAGAAAAATGTAAATATAAACACGAAATTATTTTTCTTTTTGCTGTTTTATAAGTCTTATTGCAAACTTTATGTATCAAAACAAGTAAAAACTGCCTGCAAAATGTCAAAATGTAAAAGCTGTGCAAGCAAATGCCGATTAAACCCAAAACGGTCATTAGGAAATTAAGTAGTAACGTCGAGTGTGGTTTCATCGCCAACTTACGCACTTCTGCCGTCATCTATCTTTTCGCCCGGCTTCGCCGTAACGGGCTACGCCTTCAGTCGTGCGTAAAGCTGTCTGCCAGGCATAAGCACGCAATTTGACAAAGCCTAATGACCGATTTGGGTTAAAACAATTTGCCCGTCGTTTTGCGGTATGAAGTTTTTTGCTTTGGTACAGATTGTTTCATCTTCCCGGGAGGAAGAAAAAAATATGTCTGACATATTTCGAATTATGTCAGACATATTTTAAAATATCTCAGAGATATTTTTTGCGGGGTCGTAATGCCTTTTTTCCTAAACAGACAAACAGTGCAACCTGTCGGTAAAAACCGTTGGTTTCATGTATGCCGGTTGTCGGGCGCTTGTGTTTTAATATTTGTGTTCGGCGTTGTCGAGCTCGCCGGCTGTGAGTTTGCGTTTGTCTATCTTATACCAGCAAACTGCGATATACGCCAGCACTACCGGAACAAGCAGCGAAACCGCGGCCATAACTGAGAGGGTGAACTCGCTCGAACAACTGTTGGCTATGGTTAGCGAACTTTGCAAATCGGCGTTGGAAGGATAGTAAGCCGTGCCGTTCAGTCCGGCCACGAGCAGGAGCGATGTCACCGCAAGCACCGTGCCCGCACCGGCAAACCATATGCCGCGGAAATAAGTGCGGTTTACGAACGAGCGTATTATACCGTAAAGCACGAGCAATACTCCTAAGATGAAAATGGCGGCTACGACGGGCAAGTCCATGAAATTGCCGGAATATTTGTATGCCTCCATTTGTATAATGCCTGTTTCGGCGTCGGCCGTTGCCCCGTCCTTTAGTAGTACGAGCACTACGAACGTGACGAAAAACAGCACGAAAGGCACTGCGCTTATCCGCAGAATGCGGCGGCAACTGTTGGTGAACGACGGCTCCGACACATTATTTATAATATACAGGCAACCTAAGCAACGTGCCAGGAAGAACACCGCGAGCCCGAGCAACAGGCCCGGCACGGTGGCGATTGCTTCAAGGCCGTGCCAGGGGTTTGCCCAACTGCTGACCACTGGCATAAGGCTGTTGGCCATGGCGTCGCGCGAAACGGTGAAATCAGCCCCGTAAAAGAACGTCGAGACAGCTACACCTACGAGGAACGGTGCCATGAAACCGTTGAACACCAGAAAGCCGCGGTAAACACCGCCGCCAAGCACGTTGCCCTGGCGAGAGTGGAACTCGTAGGAAACGGCCTGCACCACGAAGCTGACCAAAAGCAGCATCCAAAGCCAGTAAGCACCGCCGAAGCTCGTGCTGTAGAACAACGGGAACGACGCGAAGAACGCCCCGCCGAACGTTACGAGCGTGGTGAACGTAAATTCCCACTTGCGGCCCGTGGAGTTAAGTATAAGCATACTCGCGCGCGGGTCGTTGCGGAACTGTGCAAGCAGCGTATTGCCGCCCTGCACGAACATGAGGAACACCAGCAGCCCGCCCAAGAGCGAAATAATGCACCACCAGTAAATCTGAAGAAATTCGTATGTAATCATGATGTTTTCTGTTTTAAGATTTTACCATAGTTTCCGTCTCCGGTCCTTTGCGGATTGCATTGCACATGATTCTAACCGCCGCCACGAGCATAACGGCGAACAGCACGAGGAACACGAAGAATGTTATCATAACCGACGTTGGCTCAATCCTTGAAATCGCCGCGTTCAAGGGCAGGAGGTCCTGAACGGCCCAAGGCTGGCGACCCACTTCGGCCACAATCCAGCCGGCCTGTCCGGCAAGGTAGGCCGCAGGTATGGCGATGAAACCTACAACGAGCAGCCAGCGGCCGAAGTTGTACTCGCGGCGGCGCGAAAGCATGGCTACGACGAAGAACCAAAGCAGCAGGAATCCCCCGGCCGCCACCATGACACGGAAAGCCCAGAATATTATCGGCACGTTAGGCACGAGTTCGCTTTTGTCCTTGAGGTAACCGTAGCCAAGGTAGCTTATGTTTTCGTTCATTCGCTTCAGAGCCTCGTCGGCTTGCGGTGTTCCCATTTTTTCGCGATAATCGGCGAAATCTGCGATAGCCTGGCGGCCGCGTTCCATTTTCTCGTCGGCCGACAAGGCCGTCGTGCCGTCGGACATAAGGTATCCGCCGTCGAGTATGTCGTTAATGCCCGGCACGTAGCCGTTTATGTCGTGAGTGGCAAGTATCGAAAGCATTTTCGGGACTTTTATGTCGCCCACTACGGTAAAGGGCGCGCCTTTTCCTCCGTCCATCAGTCCCTCGGCGGCAGCCAGTTTCATGGGTTGGTGCCGGGCCATCTGCACGCCCGAGCCGTCGCCGGTTAAAGCTACGGCCAATGCCGCTACGAAGCCTACCGTGGCGCCTACCTTTATGCTTGCGCGGGCAAACTTCTCCTCGCGTTTTTTCCACAAGTACCAGCAACTTATTCCAACGACGAACGCCGCGCCTACGACCCATCCGCTCGTAACCGCGTGGAAGAACTTCATTACCGCCACCGGCGACAAAGCCACGGCAACAAAGTCGCTCATCTCGTTCCTTACCGTAGCGGGGTTGAACGTCATGCCCACAGGGTGCTGCATCCATGCGTTGGCCACAAGAATCCACCACGCCGAAATGGTTGCGCCCAAGCCGGTGAGCCATGTGGCCGCAAGGTGGAATTTCTTTCCCACCTTGTTCCAGCCGAAGAACATCACCGCCACGAATGTAGATTCCATGAAAAACGCCACAATGGCCTCTATGGCCAATGGGGCACCGAAAATATCACCCACGAACTGGGAGTAGTTGCTCCAGTTGGTGCCGAACTCAAATTCGAGAATCAATCCCGTGGCCACGCCCACGGCAAAATTTATTCCGAACAACTTCATCCAGAACTTTGCCGTGCGCAACCAGAACTCGTCGCCTTTTACCACGTACAAAGTCTCCATCACCGCCATTATCAGGGCCAAACCCAAAGTAAGCGGCACAAAAATCCAGTGGTAAGCCGCAGTAAGTGCAAACTGCGCACGCGACCAGTCCACAAGTGAAAGACTTATTTCGTTGAACATAAGGTAAATATTTTTTTAGGTTATTGTATTTTCATAGTTTCGCCGCGCAACGTCATTGCCCACGCACGGTCAGTTCGGTCGCAACGCTGCTCTCGCGCTGCTCGTCGCTCATTCCGCCATAATACGGTTGGAAGAAAAAAATCCTTAGCACCACAAAAAGTATGAACAGTTTTATAAGAATGAGCAACCAAAGCTGCCTTCCCCACGTCATGTTCCTGAATCCCTCGTTATAAAACCTGAACACGGCGTAAAAACAAAGTCTTATCCGTTTGAGCATTTGCAAAAAAACGAAATCCCTGCGACACGGCAAAGAAAAATTCAAATTTTATTAGAAAATATTTCATTTTGCAACATCCGCGGCAAAATAAAATCCCTTTCAAGGCAATTCAGCCTTGAAAGGGACATCTGTTAAGTCGGAAAGAGGCGATTCGAACGCCCGACCCCTACGTCCCGAACGTAGTGCGCTACCAACTGCGCTACTTTCCGTACTTGCGGGTGCAAAGTTACTACTTTTTGGCAAACTAACCACATATTTGAAATATTTTTCCCCGTAAATTTGCTTGATATTTAAAAAAAACCTATTTTTGCACTCGCAAAATCGCAAGTAATGGTGCCATAGCTCAGTTGGTAGAGCAAAGGACTGAAAATCCTTGTGTCCCCGGTTCGATTCCTGGTGGCACCAC
>URSZ01000123.1 GCA_900550635.1 uncultured Prevotella sp.
CAAATATAAAAATTTTATGGCACATACACTTCCATGACGCATAAACAAAGAAACGACATCCTGTAAAACATTCCGAACCCGGCTTAGCGACCCGGAAAACAGACACAGGCAGCAGCGAAAAACGTGGCTTGAATGCAGACAAATATGGCCTTGAAAATAGTGCTTCATTTTCAGTAAGTTATAAACGCTTCGGAGAAAAGAAAAAATACAAGGCACATATTTTAAAATATGTGCCTTGTATTTTAAATTATCTCAGAGATAATTTTGGGGTGTACTTATATTTTTACTTCGTAATTCACCAAAAACGGGCAAATCAAAGTGACTCTTTTTCTATGTCCTTAAAGTACCGGTATGTTCCAACCTTGAGTTCTTCGGTTGCAGCGTCGTCGCATACGATGATTCCGTGTTGGTGCATTTGCAATGCGCTTATTGTCCACATTTGCGTTACGGGTCCCTCGATAGCGGCTTGCAGCGCTTTCGATTTATTATGTCCGTTGCAGAGGATAAGCACTTCGCGTGCGGCCATAACAGTACCGACGCCTACGGTAAGCGCGTGGCTGGGTACGTTGTTCACATCTCCGCCGAAAAAGCGTGAGTTGGCAATACGTGTATCTGTTGTTAACGTTTTTATGCGTGTCCTTGACGTTAAGGAAGACCCCGGTTCGTTAAACGCAATGTGTCCGTCGGGACCTATACCGCCGATGAACAGGTCTATGCCTCCGGCTTTTACAATCATGTCTTCGTAATGTGCGCATTCTGCTGCCAAATCCTCCGCATTGCCGTTCAAAATGTGTATGTTCTCTTTTGGACAATCAATGTGGTTAAACAGGTTTTTCGCCATAAAAGAGTGGTAACTTTCGGGGTGGCTTTCTTTCAGGCCTACGTATTCGTCCATGTTGAACGTAATGACGTTTTTGAAACTTACCAATCCTTCCTTATAGGCTTTTACGAGGTTCTGATACATTCCTATCGGTGAAGAACCTGTAGGCAACCCTAATACAAACGGGTGTTCGGCTGTGGGATTGAATTTATTGATTTTGTCTACTACATAGGCCGCAGCCCATTCCGACAACTTTTCATAATTAGGTTGGATTATGACTCTCATAGTTGTAACTTTTATTGTATGACTGTTTTACTCTGTATAAAATGTTATTAAGTTGCTTATTACATTCTGGCACACTTTACAGAATGCCGGGGCCTCGTTTATTTTCATGCGGCATTCCTGAAATGCCCGGTAAACGCCTTTGCTTTGGTAGCCGCCGCCTTCGTATACGCCAATTTTGGTGTAAATATCTTTTTCGTTATTGGACGGTGGGGTGGGTATCTTGACATTTTCGGGCAGGAGGTTCTTCCATTTTGAAGAAAAATCTACAAGTGTGGTAATGTTTTTCTCCCAAGGTTCAACGTCTGTAGGGTACATTTCTTCGTATTGGTCGTCGTAATAATATTCGTCGGCAAGTCCGCCGAAACTGTGTCCGAATTCATGTACAACAACGGGCTTGAACATGGAATGGTCTGCCGCTGTAAGCGTGTATGAATTGTATATGCCTCCTCCGCCGTAGTTGTCGGTGTTTGCAAGTATTATGATATGCTCGTATGGTATGAAAGCCAAATAATCGTGCAGGCGTTTTAAATGCAAAGTCGTAAGATAACGGTCGGAGTAAAACGTATCAAAATGCGAATCAAGAGCTGTTTCTATCCAAAGATTCTGTTTGGGGATGCTTACTCCGCTGTTTTTTGAAGGAACTGCAACAGCCACTATGTTGAAGCGGTTTTTATATTGTTTAAAAGGCGCATGCGCAAATAAAGCGTCCGCAGTTTCTTCGGCTCTTTGGTAGAACTTGTTCATTTCGGACGGAGTGTATCCTTCTGCCACTATGGCAACATCGATACATTCTTCGGGCGTGCCGCTTTTTACAATATATTTGTAATCGTATTTCGAAGCATTGTCGATATTTCGGATAAGTATGTCTTTGGGGTCTACACGGTGGATGAGTTTTGAAGTTACATCACGACGGCTATTGCAAAGGGTAAGTTCTATTTTCACCGGTTTCTTCGGGAACGGGAGCAAAAAAACATTTTCAAACGATTTGCGCACTCGTGTGGCTTCTTCTGTGTTTTGCCATTCTTGAAACAGCGAAGAGAATGATGTGCGATAAATGACTTTGCCTGTAGCGTCGTCACTCATTGTGATTTGTCCATTTCCGGCAAGGTATAGACTGTCGAGATTGTGCCTGCGCCCGGCCCATACTTTGAATGAAATTAATTCGTCGACAGAAAGTTCTTGTGTCTTGTTGTTGCCAACGAAATTATAATTTATTCTCAATGTCCTGTTTTCAAACCAGTCATCGAAAATTACTTCATTCCCGCCGTATGCAACAGACACGCTTAAAGCAATTAGTATTGTAAATAATATCTTTTTCATGTTTCCTGATTTGTTTTTATTGATTATTGTTTTGCTCGTATTTTACAGCGTGTTCTTCTTTTCCGTAGATCACTTTCTTGAAGTCTTCGGCCGAATACGTTACTGCGTCTCGTGTCATTTCGGGCACATTATAACTTTTGAGTAATAAAACGTTTTGCATTGGGTCTTGTTGCGGCATAATAAAAGCCTTATGCTCTTTCCCTTCTTTGTCGAAGTATGATAAATACAATCGAGTAAATGAACCGTCGTCGCGGCGTGAAGTGAAAGCAATCCAACGCCCGTTAGAACTCCAGCAGTGAAAACTCTCGGTGTCGTTACTATTGGCTTGGGTTAATGGAAAAACTTTGCCGCTCTTTAAATCTTTAATGTATAAATCGGCCGAACGGTGCCAAATATGAAATTGGCCGAAATCGCCAAGTGTAAACAACAGGTAACGCCCGTCGGGGCTTATGCGCGGAACGCTTGCGCTTTTGTTTTGCGAGGCGCAGTCAACTTCAACAACAGGAGTCCCGAAGGTTTGTGTTTTCTCGTCAAAATCAATGCTCATCACATTGTAATGCAAATTGCGGTAATTCATCTTTACAAACCCGATTTTGAGAGAGTCGGGAAGGCTTTCAAATTCTTTTACCGTTGCACAAGTGTAATAAACTTTTTTTCCATCGGGAGACCAGCATGGAAATGTTTCGAAATCGCTTTGGGTCTGCAGTATGTTCCGTATAACGTTTCTTTTTACATCATAGAAAACGAGGTCGGAAGCCCAATCAAGGACTTCTATTTTTTCTGTATCCAGCATATGGAAAACTTGCCCTGTTTTATTTGAGGAGAATACTACATATGGAAGCCTTGGGTGCCACGAAGGGTATACCGTTGAAGATAAAACAGAATCGTTTTTCATGTTTATTTTTCGAATGCTTCCGTTGTTTGCCACAATGGTGCCTCCATGCGAACCGCGTACATGGAACAACATTGACTTGGTAGAATAGTTTTGGTAATTATGGCAGTTTATGCAATGATTGTTCTCGTCCTCGTAGGTGCGGTTGTTTTCATAAATTGTATATACATCGAAATTGGTTAAATTTCTTTGGTATAGTCCGAGTTGGCGATACATTTCATACCCGGGTTCAATAAGCCTGTAGCTTATATAACTATCTATAGGCTCGTTTGCTATTGTCAGCTTATATTCGGGATATTTAATCCAGCGGTTTCCAGACTTTGCAAATATTTCAACATATATATCTTTGCCTTTATTGGATTTCAAGAGTTCTTTCCATTTGCTTTCTTCAATCTGTACTTTCGCGTCTTTATTGGCTTGTTCGGTAAGTAGTACTTTTTTGTCAGCGTCTTTATAGACGATTATAAACTCTTTCCCATTTTCCTTTATTATGAAATTCAAAGGTGCAATGTTAGGAGGAATAACTACATCCTTATAGTCCGGGTATATTACGACCTCTTTGGTACTTGTATCAAAGTCCGTCGGTATTTTAGGATTACTGCACGAATAAATGGCAGTTAGTGCAATAAAAGCAATTATATTTATATATTTATATATTCGTATCATATCAGTTTACTCCTTCTCCTCCTTTTGCTTTTTGCTGTATTTTTTTAGTTTTCGGAAAGTTCTGGAAATATAAATAGAAAGGATAGAAGTTTAGCCATGCGCCTTTTAATGCTTCAAATCCTTTTTCTGTTTCTTTGTTTTTAAGCCACGGCCTTGCGTCGTTTACAAAGTTTTGAAGGCGTGCGACATTCATGTTTTTGTCAAAATGGTAGCCGTTCATAATTTGCGGTCTTCGCATTGACTGCAGTGTAATGGCTTGCTCCATGTATGGAGATAGCACACTGTCGCGTAATAAAATTACGCGGTTCAGGAAATCTGTTTCCTTTGCATACAAACAGGCCATTATTGATGTTCTTAATGCTTCGCTACTACGTCCTCCTCTAAGCGCTACATTATATCCGATAAAAAATGGAGTTCTGTAGTTTTGTTCGAATGAATCATCAAGCGGCATTTTTGCAGCTACGTGTGCAAATTCCGGCTCTGCATGCATTCGAACCGTATTATCAGCGTATTCTGAGTAACGTTTTACGAATTCATTTTCTACTAAGCAACGGCTTAATATTTCAAGATATTTATGGCATAGTTCGCTTTCACCGTTCATTGCTGCTGCCCGCGCCAGACGTTTTAGTGTAAATACTTGCGGACCGCGCCTTACCAAAGTCTCCATTGCAGTGTGGTAGGAAGAGTTAACCAGCCCGGCATAGAAATCTCCGTCAATCGAATAAATAGAAACGCCGTCGTTTTCTTTTTCGTCGGGAGCTACAACAGTAGTTTCCGGGAAATTATAAGGAATTTCAAACAAACGGTTTTCCAATTGTCCGGTTTCAGCCAATGCAAGTGCATAATAGGCAGCTACGCTTCGTGCGGGTTGTTTATTTGACAGGGCTTCGTCAATCATGGAATCCCAGTTTGAGTCTTCCATCATTCGTTGCATTTTGCTTGTCATTATGATGTTCTCGCGCTTTTCGGTACAGTAAAGCGTAAATCCTGTAAATAATACGATAACAACTGCGCACGTAAGCAGGGCGGTTCTGTTTGCATCTTCCTTTTGCGTTTTATAAATGACAGGGATATGCTTGCGCGTTACAATACGTTTGGCCAGTGTCAGTAAAGCCAATATAACAAGCGAACAGAACGGCACGCTCATTACCAAAGAGGTCTCGCGCATGTAATTAATGCTGTAGTCGAGATAAATGAAGTATCCTAAGAACGCAAAGGGTAAAAGCATGGGTATCCAATGCAACTTTCCTTTGTTTCCTAACAAATAATCCAGCAGCCATGCAGAAAATGTCAGCATTAAAGCAAGTATAGCTCCGCCTAATAACGGGTAATGGAACGCGAGCAACAGGAAACGTCCTATAGCGTCTATCCATCCAAAGTTTTGGTTAAGTACGCTGAACATTATGGTGCTGTCCCACGCAAAAAAACTTGTTTGCTGCGACATGTAAAATACGTCTCCGTAAATTATGGAGCTAAATATCCATAATGTGATGAACAGCAGGGGAAAATACGGAATTTTCCATACCCGTTTGTTACTTTTCTCTTTTTCCTTTTGTTTTGTGTCGGTAACTTTCGGGTCTTTATAGTTTTGGTTTCTTCTTGGTTTCGACATAAGGGTCTTGTTTCTCGCAAAGTTACAAATTCTTTTACAGAGTTGAATAAATTTATTACCTTTGCAAAGGTAGGAAAGTAAAACAATTTAAATGTTTAATATATGAAAGTCAGGTTATTTTTATTGTTTATAAGCCTGTTGACTGCTGTTTCGTTGCATGCACAGGACAAAGGGCGATATGTGGAGGTTACAGGAAATTCGGAAATAGAGATAGTTCCTGATAAGATTCATTTTATCATTGAGATACGGGAGTATTTTGTGGAGGAATTCGACGGAAAGTCCAAGCCCGAAGAATATCGTACCAAAGTGCCGCTTGAACAAATCGAAACACAGTTGCGTAAAGCACTTTCACGTATAGGCATAGGCCAAGAAGCTATACGTACACAAGAAGTAGGTGATTTCAGACGGAAACAAGGTCAAGACTTTCTAATATCGAAAACCTTCGACATTACTCTTACAGATTTCAATCAAATGGACAAGATTGTAAAATCAATAGATACAAAAGGTGTTAACCTGATGAGGATAGGAGAATTGGAGAACAATGACATACTGTCGTATCACAAAAAAGGAAAGGTAGAAGCCTTAAAGGCAGCACAGCGAAAAGCCACTTATCTGGTAGAAGCATTAGGCAAGAAATTGGGAGACGTAATTAGTATAGAGGAGAAAGGCTCGGGCGATGTGTACCCTGTGGCCCAAAGTAACGTGATGTCCTCTAATGCCGGCTCGTTTGAGGCTTATCCTACTATAAAAAAGAGTTATTCCATGCTTGTTCGTTTTGAAATAGTTGATTAATTGTGCTTCCGGTTTTTGTAAAATAAAACGACAAAAGGAGACGGAAAATAAGGTAAGGAAACAGACGCTTTTAGGCAAGGAAAATTGTGTGCTCATTTTTAAATAGTTATACATTGCTGGGAGAAAAGAAAAAATACAAGGCACATATTTTAAAATATGTGCCTTGTTTTTTGAATTATGTCAGACATATTTTTTCCCCTGTAGAGACCCGTTCGGAAATTTCTTCGGAAATGCAGACAAATAATACCGGAAAATTCAAACCTGTTTTTTGTTGCTATTTTATGTGCAATTTATAGAAATGGCACAAGAGTACTTTGCTAATAGTATAACAAAAAAAATCCCGAAAGTAACATACAAGATTGTTCTTCCGGGATTTTCTATTTATATCAGGATGAGAAATTAAAATTTAGTCTGGATTATACCGTGTTTGGAGTTACCTACAAAATCGATAATCT
>URSZ01000124.1 GCA_900550635.1 uncultured Prevotella sp.
AATCCTTGTAATCACCGTCCGTGCGGAATGAAAGTGTAGAATAATTCCACACATTATTCCACACTTTCCACACTTTTCCACACTGCCGTACAGGCGTGCCACTGGCAAGACTTCCTATTCTTTAAAAAGCAATGTTCCTTGACATCCGTTTACAATATATCTCAACAATTATATTTCCAGGGACACTTCATGGGGCATCTCTTAAAACTTTTCACAAGCGGAAGGTTTAAGGCAGGAAGAAGCAGGACACTTTTAGTAGTCTGACAACTATTTTGTTAGAAGTTTTCAATAAACAGAAAACGCAAGTACAGTACTACAGGTCCGACAAAGCGCCTGACAAATAGCTAAAAGAAGCTATATTTCGTAGTCGGAAGCCAAAAATATGTATTTTATACTGACAGGTTGGCACAAAGTCCAGCTTTGGCACATGGGTTGCAATATAATTATCGAGTGAGGCTTGAAAAGGATACCCCGACAGGGCCTTGCTTACGTAAACAACTAAAAAGCATCAGAAAGTATCTGGCAAGCATGAGGAGGGCAGGCTAGGAAATACGCTGACAGTCGCAGCACTGAAAGATATTTAAGCCGTCCCCACTAAAACGGTCATTCATCACACTGCGTTTACCACTTGCTACCGATTGTGAGCGTGTGAAACACGGACGAGTGCCGAACGAAGCCGACCCTGCTTCTCCCCTTTGCTACCAATACGATTTGGTGAACTTAGTGAAGACCACATACACACAACTTCATATGATTAAAAATTCTCCTAAAGAGACTTGAAACTAAACTTAGCGGCTTCCCATTCGTGATTGAACCGGAAGTCGCGCTTTTTTTATACCCCTTCGAAAAGTGTGCCAAAATTTCCCCGATATTATTACTTAAGTATTACACAAGCACACAACTCAGCAGTTGACAAGACATTGGCAGGCAAGGGAGAAAGTCTCCGTCTCAGGATTACCGCGATGGGCAATTCCTCACAAGGACCCTGTTTACCGGACGCTCGTCCCCTTGTAAACAATCACTTGCACTTGCAAAAGTTGGGATTAGAATGAAAAGAAGATGCGTGGAACTGCAATGCCACGTCCTTGTGTACAGGTGCTAGGAAAACCTTATATGAACAGATGTGGAAATAACAGCTCCACGCATATGCGTGGAGACCATCATACCTTCTCCTGTTCACGTGATTGAAGTTTCCTAGGCTTTGTACACGCAGGAAGAAGACATAACGCCTCTTATTTTTTAACATGTCTTGGAAAGAGTCGCCTCTATCCGCTTGCAAATATAGATTTTTTTACAATAAGCTCAAAATTCCAAGTTTGTTAATTCATTCTTATAATTAACATTTTTTATTATACGCATTTTTTTTATTACCTATTTTCAAACCGTTCAAAAATTCTTGTATTATATACACGAGTGGAATACCCGCAAACGAATATTGTTCACGCGCCATTACGAGTAAGAAAAAAAATATGTCTGAGATATTTTAAAATAGGTCAGACATATTTCAAAATATCTCAGACATATTTTTACGGACATGAAAACGCCGGTGAAAACCTTGCCTGCAAATACGGACAACACAGGACATCATTTTGCACAAACAGCTTTGCCGCAAAAACAAGCAAACGAAAATGCCATAAATGCACAATACGCTTAACTATTTGAGTGCACAATAAATTCACGTGGCTTTATTCTACGAATTAATACTATACATGTTGAAAAATATTTTTACTTTTACATTCGAATCAACTTTATAAGTTCGGACCATGACAACAAAAAAAGGAAAAGACCTGGTATCCATAGAATCTCTTTCTAAAGACGAGATAACATATCTTCTCGACATGACAGAAGAATTCGAGCGCCACCCCAACAGAAAACTGCTTGAGGGAAAAGTCGTTGCCACGTTGTTTTTTGAACCGTCAACGCGCACGCGGCTAAGTTTTGAAACAGCAGCAAACCGTTTGGGAGCGCGCGTGATAGGCTTCACCGACCCTAAGGTTACATCGTCCACAAAGGGAGAGACCCTGAATGACACCATACAGATAATAGCCAATTATGCTGATGTGCTTATAATGCGCCACTACTTGGAAGGTGCAGCCAAATATGCTTCTGAAGTATCGCCATGCCCTATTATAAATGCCGGCGACGGGGCTAACCAGCACCCTTCGCAAACAATGCTCGACGTATATTCGATAAAGAAGACGCAAAAACGCCTCGACAACTTATCCATATACCTTGTGGGAGACTTGAAATACGGGCGCACGGTGCATTCACTGCTTATGGCAATGAGCCACTTCAATCCCACATTCCATTTCATTTCGCCGCAATTGCTATCAATGCCGGAAGAATACAAAGTTTTTTGCAAGGAAAACAACATACCGTTTACCGAGACCTCTGAATTCAACGAAGATATAATAGCCAACGCCGACATACTGTATATGACAAGAGTGCAAAAGGAACGCTTTACCGACCTTATAGAGTACGAACGGGTAAAGAATGTATATATCCTTACGCGCAGCATGTTGTGCAAAGCCAAACCAAACATGAAAGTGCTCCACCCGCTCCCACGGGTAAATGAGATTTCAAAAGACGTTGACGACGATCCTCACGCATACTATTTCCAGCAGGCTCTAAACGGGCTTTACACGCGCGAAGCACTGATAAGCTACGCAATGGGTTACAATCTTGACGACATACGTAACGACAAAACAATAATCGACTGATATAAAAGCCATAGCCATGTGTAAGAAAAACAACAAAGGAGAAATGTTTGTACGTGCGCTGAAAAATGGTACGGTAATCGACCATATACCCTCGGACAAACTCTTTGCAGTCGTGTCATTACTTCATCTCGACAAATTGAAAAACCGTATTATCATCGGCTTCAACCTAAACAGCGAAAAAATAGGAAAGAAAAGCATAATAAAGGTTTCCGACAAGTATTTTTCGAGCGAGGAACTTAACCAACTTTCAGTTCTTGCCCCGAATGTTACGCTAAACATAATAAAAGAATACGAAATCATCGAAAAATACAAAGTCGAAATGCCTGACGAGTTAAACGGTATCATAAAATGCGCAAACCCGAAATGCATTACCAATAACGAACCGATGACAACACGCTTTAAAATAATAAACAAGCAAAAAGGAATAATACGCTGCCTTTATTGCGAGAAAAACCAGATTATAGACCCCGAAAAATTAATAAGATAACCTCGGGATACAGGATAGCAACGAAAAATATCAATCAACAAATACAAATCAAATGAAAAGAGACGACCAAATTTTCAACCTTATTGAAGCCGAGCACAAACGCCAGTTGGAAGGCATGGAACTTATTGCATCGGAAAACTTTGTAAGTCCACAGGTAATGGAAGCTATGGGGTCTTACCTCACAAACAAATACGCAGAAGGTTATCCTGGACACCGTTACTACGGAGGTTGCCAGGTAGTAGACCAGGTAGAAACACTTGCAATCGAGAGAGTAAAGAAACTGTTCGGCGCAGAATATGCGAACGTACAGCCACACTCCGGCGCACAAGCAAATGCGGCTGTATTATTGGCAGTGCTTAAAGCCGGAGATACTTTCATGGGACTGAACCTCGACCAAGGCGGACATCTCTCACACGGTTCAAAGGTAAATACGTCCGGAATAATATACAATCCCGTCGGCTATAACATAAACAAAGAAACAGGGCGTGTAGATTACGACGATATGGAAAAGAAAGCCCTGGAATGCAAGCCGAAACTCATTATCGGCGGTGGCTCGGCATACTCAAGGGATTGGGACTACAAGCGCATGCGCGAAATAGCAGATAAGGTCGGTGCACTATTGATGATTGACATGGCTCACCCTGCGGGCCTTATAGCAGCAGGCTTGCTGAACAATCCTCTTGAATACGCACATATCGTTACATCTACAACGCATAAAACACTTCGTGGACCACGTGGCGGTATTATCCAGATGGGTAAAGATTTTGCAAATCCCTGGGGATTGACAAACAAAAAGGGAGAAGCAAAAATGATGAGCCAGATACTGAACAGCGCAGTATTCCCCGGAACACAAGGTGGACCACTCGAACATGTCATAGCTTCCAAAGCTGTTGCATTTGAAGAGGCTTTGCAACCCGAGTTCAAGGAATACGCCATGCAAGTAAAGAAAAACGCAGCACGCCTGGCCGAAGAACTTATTAACCGAGGATTCGACATCGTGAGCGGCGGAACAGACAACCACTCAATGCTGGTAGATCTTCGCTCCAAATATCCAGATTTGACAGGAAAGCAAGCCGAGAATGCATTAGTTGCTTCAAATATAACCGTAAACAAAAATATGGTACCTTACGACTCACGTAGTGCTTTCCAAACATCAGGAATACGCCTTGGAACTCCAGCTATAACAACACGCGGGGCAAAAGAAGATTTGATGGTTACGATTGCAGGGCTTATAGAAAAAGTTCTGAATTCTCCGGAAGACGAAAAAGTTATCAACGAAGTAAAAAACGACGTTATTGAAATAATGTCAAAGTATCCTTTATTTGCATACTAAAAAGAAGCATTAGCAACTGCTTTTGCTATGCGAAAACAGCCAAAATAAACTGCAAGCATAGCATTGCTAAAGATTTTACATCGCGAAACGTTGATAATAAAAAAGAAAAGCGTAAATTCGCGCAACAAAAGTAACAGTGTCCGGTTATAACAGACCGGCGCTGTACTTTAAAGGCTTGGTAGCTCAGCTGGATAGAGCAACAGATTTCTAATCTGTGGGTCAAGGGTTCGAATCCCTTCCGAGTCACATAAAAGGAAGCCTAATGGCTTCCTTTTATTGTTTTAATCTAATAATCTTCAAGCCTACTTTGCCAACTTTTCTATAACCGGAACGATAATTGACTCGATTACTTTATACCCGGCAGGAGTGAGGTGGCAATGGTCGGTTGTGTATTCGGCTTTCATGCCGCCGTTTCCGTTGTGAAGAGCTTGGTAATAATCCACGTAAACCACTTTTTTATCTTTCTTTGTATCAACGTAATTTTTCAGCATGTTATTCAGTTGTACAACTTTACCGGCTGGTTGTATTTCGGGACGCCACGAGAACTTGTCGCAGGGCAGAACCGAGCATACTGCAACCTTAATATCGTTTGCCCGCGCCAATTCAACCATGGATATTATGTTGTCAAGGATATTTTCGTGGGCTATATAACCGTCGTTCTGCGCAATATCGTTCGTTCCCGCAAGAATACATACAACTTTCGGGTGTAGTTCGATAACATCCTGGCGGAAACGGCACAACATTTCGAGCGACGTTTGCCCGCTTATTCCGCGCCCCGCAAAATCGGGATGTTCTTTCCAAAAGCCGGGGCTGCCTGCTACCCACCCTTCGGTTATGGAGTTGCCCATGAACACAGCGCGCGGGCTCTCTTTCAACTCTGCGTTTGCTTTGGCATAACGCCCGTATTGCACCTTATCGCTAAAGGCCTGTTGCGCATGGGATAGTTGAAAAGCCAGCGCCATAACTGCCATAAGAATAATACTTCTGATTCGTTCCATAAAAAGACGTATATTAGGTAAAAGCCATCGTTGTTACTGTTTTACAAATGTAACACAAAATAACAGAAACAAAAAAGATGAGAGTAAAAAAGTTCTCCCACCTTTTCTTGTTTATAAAAACGGTTTGTTACCAACCGTAATATCCAAGTTCGTAAACCCATTTGGTTATATCTACGTCGTCCATTCCGTTCATCAGTTTGCCCTCTTCCCAATCGAGCTCCGGGTAAGTTTTCTTCAGAGCCTTAACGCTGTTAGATATGTCGCTGCCGCCCGACGTGGCAAAGGGTATTATCTTAATGCCTTTTAGTTCGTGTGCTTCGATGAACGTATTTATTATGCGCGGTGCCGCGTCCCACCAAATAGGATAGCCGAGGAAAAGCACATTGTTTTCTCCGATGTCCTGTATTTTTCCTTTAATGGCAGGACGTGATTCGGGGTCGTTCATTTCCACTGAGCTCCGGGATTCCTTGTCGTTCCAGTCGAGGTCTGCGTCGGTGTACGGTTCTTCGGGCGTAATGGCGTAAAGTTCCCCGTTAGTGGCTCCCTGCAAAGACTTTGCAGCTTTGGCGGTATTTCCCGTTGCCGAGAAATAAGCCACCAAGACTTTATTTCCTTGCTCGGCGTTTTTACTCTGTTTTTGCTGCGCGCATGATGTAGTGCCCGCAACTGCCATGCACAGCATGGCCAATATTGTTTTTCTCATTTCAATTTATTTTGCAAGTTTGTCGTATTCCTTATCACTTACAGGCTCGAGCCATTCGTTAGATGTTTCCTCTCCCGGCACTTCAAACGCCAGATGTGCGAACCAACTGTCGGCAGCAGCTCCGTGCCAATGTTTTACGTTTGCCGGAATGTGTATTACCGTACCAGGAAGAATTTCTACGGCAGGTTTCCCTTCTTCCTGATACCAGCCTTTGCCCGCAACTCCTATGAGCATTTGGCCGCCGCCTTTTTTGGCACGGTGAATGTGCCAGTTGTTACGGCAACGCGGCTCGAACGTCACGTTTGACACATACACCTGCTCGCGTGAAATGGGCGCAAGATAGCTGTTTCCTATAAAATATTGTGCGTATGCCGTATTCGGGTCGCCTATCGGGAATATCATTTCACGTTGGAACTCCGCCTTGGCGTCATTACCTGAAACATCTTCCGTCCATACCTCTTTTGCCAACCTGAATGCCGCCCACGCTTTCGGCCAGCCGGCATAAAAGCCTATGTGCGTAATTATTTCTGCTATCTCAGTCCTGGTTATGCCATTATTTTTAGCCGATT
>URSZ01000125.1 GCA_900550635.1 uncultured Prevotella sp.
TATAGGCGGCTCGGTGTCGTTCGGCGACTTCTGGATGATGTGGGATCTTGCCGCCGTATCAGCGGTCCGGGCCGTTGTATGTGAAAAAGGGGCTACCGACGACCAGGCGCAGGAATTCCTGCAGCCTATCGTTGTCGACACGCACCTGCTCGGCAACCCGTGGCTCAACTATTCGGTTTACCTGAACAACATAACGCTGCCCGGGGCGCTTATGATTGTGATTTTCCTGCTCACGGTTTATTCCATAGGCGTGGAACTGAAGGACAAAACGGCTTACAAATGGATTTCGCTCTCGGGCAATTCCATTTTCAACGCCGTTACCGGCAAACTGCTCCCTTACACGGCCGTGTTTTTCCTAATGGCACTTGTTTACAACCTGCTGCTCTATGGCGTGCTGCGCTTTCCGTGCCATTGCGGAATGCCGGTAATGGTGGTTGTGTCGTTCCTGTTCGTGCTTGCCTCGCAGGCGCTGGGCGTTTTCTTCGTCGGGCTGCTGCCGCATTTCCGCTTTGCCATGAGTGTGGCCTCGCTGTGGGGAATACTGTCGCTTTCGATGTCGGGATTTACGTTTCCCGTTACCGAGATGTCGCCGCTGCTGAAAGGCTTGTCGGTATGCTTCCCCCTGCGCCACTATTTCCTTATTTACGTAGACCAGGCCCTGAACGGCTATCCCCTTTATTACTCCTGGGGCGAGGTGCTTTGGCTCATGTTGTTCCTGCTGCTTCCGCTAACGGTGCTTTACCGCCTGAAAGGCGTGCTGCTTACTTACAGATACGAACCTTGAAATGATGTTTATGAAAAAGATACTGCATTCGTTCCGGCGTTCGATAAGCGCAATGTCCTTTGTGTGGAGTCGCGAGTTGCGAACAGCCCTTCGCGACGAGGCTGTGCTGATTTTTATCGTTATAGTGCCGCTCGGCTACCCGCTGCTCTACAGTTTTATATACAACAACGAGGTGGCGCACGACGTTCCCGTAGCCGTAATCGACGACAGCGGTACGTCGCTCTCGCGAAAGTACATCCGCTTGTGCGACGCCACCGAAAACGTTCGCGTTGCAAGCCGCTGCGCCGACTTTGAGGAAGCGCGCGAACTCATGCGCAGGCATAAGGTGTACGGAGTAGTGCATATTCCGCGCGATTTTAGCAGCAATCTCAACCAGGGCAGGCAAACTCACGTAACGGCATTTTGCGACGCAAGCTCGCTGCTTTATTACAAAGCCATTTCGCTTGCAACGATAAACGTGTCGCTCGAAATGAACGCCGACATAAAACTGCACCGCGCGCGGAACATTACCGCCCGCCAGGACGAAATAACCAGCGCGCCCCTGAGATACGAAGAAGTGAATATTTTCAATCCGGCAACAGGCATGGCAACGTTTCTGCTTCCTGCCGTGCTGATGATGATACTTCAGCAGACGATGATGTTGGGAATAGGAGTTACGGCCGGCACGATGAAGGAACGCCACACCTTCCGCCTTTACCGCCCGTTTGCGCCGGGATTTGCCGGCGCGGCAACGATAACTGCGGCAAGGGCGTTGATATATGTGGCGGTCTATGCCGTGATTTCAATGTATGTTCTCGGCATGGTGCCGTTGATGTTCAGATTCACCCACATAGGCCATTTTACCGACATAGCCTTGTTTATGCTGCCTTACCTTACGGCTGTTGCTTTCTTTTCAATAACGTTCTCGTATTTCATAAGAACGCGCGAGTCGTGCATGCTGCTTATAGTTTACCTTTCGCTCATATTCCTTTTTGTCAGCGGAATTTCATGGCCTGGCAGCGCCGTGCCGCCGTTCTGGAAATACATGTCTTATCTCATACCGTCAACTTTCGGGATAAACGGCTTTGTAAAACTTAACAGCGAAGGAGCACGTCTTTTCCAGGTGGCTTTCGAGTACCGCGCGCTGTGGCTGCAGGCGATATTTTATTTCGTTACCGCGTGCGCCGTAACGCACCATGACATCAGGAAAGATTGCAGGGATTTCCGCAACGTGTCCGGGAACGGTTCGCCTGGAAAGGCACAGTGATTCTTCCCGTCGTTTCCTGTGCCTTTGTCAGGCCCTGCGTTTTTTCACGGCAAACACGATGCAGGCAGCGAGCGCGAAATACGCGCCGTTAAGGTAAGAACAGGCATATCCTCCTCCGTCTCCTGCAATGTAGCTCCCCAAGAAGATACCGATTCCTATGCCCAAGTCCCAGCTTGTAAGGAAAGTGGATGTTGCTACTCCCCGTTTGTTTGCCGGGGCTTTGCGCACGAAGAGCGTGTTGAATGCAGGGTGCAGCACGCCGTATGAAAGTCCGAGCAGCAAAGCCACGGACAGGTAGACGGCTACTGCCGTTTGCATGTCGTTTGCGGCCATTGCGCCTACGCTGTGTAGCGCGAAGTAAGCGGCTGCTGCCAATGCCAGAGCGCAAATTATGGGTTTGCCCGTGCCGTGCCTGTCTACCCATTTGCCTGCCAACAGGCGGGCAAGCCCGAGCCCCGCGGCCATGGAAGTGAAGAACAGGCCCGCGTTTCCTTCAAGTTTTATTTCGGCGGCATAGCTTGCGGCGTAGGCCGTAGTCATGCCATAAGGTACCGAGACGAGCAGCAGCGCCAAGGCCTCCCATGCGCTGTTGGCAAGGAACAGCATACCGGGTTCAAGGCGCGGCCTTGTGCGACGTACCCGCTCTGGAACTTTCACGCCGGCAGCCATAGCCAACCCCATGAGGCAGCAGGCCGAGAGTATGGCAAATACTGTGCCGCAAGAAAGGCTGCCGTACATTGCCAGGCCTGCTATCGGGCCGAGGCACATCGAGAGCGTGTTTGCCAGGCCGTAATAGCCTAACCCTTCTCCCAGCCTGTGCTGCGGCACAACCTCGGAAACGATAGTCGTTCCCGCCACGCTCGCCATACCGAAGCCAGGCCGTGCAGGAAACGCAGTGCGGCGAACAGCAGCAACAGCGACGTTACGGCATAGCCGCAGAATACCAGCATGAAAGCGCAGTATCCTATGAGGTAGAGCGGCCTTTGGCGGAAAGCGTCGAGCATGTAGCCTGCTATGGGGCGCACTATTATGCAGGCAGCCGAGTAAACCGACAGCACAAGCCCCACGGCCGAATGCCCGGCCTTGAATGTGGCGGCCAAATAGAACGGCAGTATAGGCATGAGCGCGTAAAAGGCGAAGAACATCATGAAGTTCGCCCCGGCAAGCAGGCAGAAATCCTTTGTTATCAGGCGTTCCGCCCGCGTTTGCGCGCCGTGTGTTTCCATGTCCGTCATTTTTTTGTAAAAATAATGGAATCTTGGCTGCGGAACAAGCAAAACGCAAGTTTTCATCCCCGCGCCAAGCGTGATTTGGCCTCGTGCTAACGGAATATTCCGTAACTTTGCGGCGAAATTCACATGTTATGGCAAAGAAACTTTACATCGAGACATACGGCTGCCAGATGAACGTGGCCGACAGCGAGGTGGTCGCCTCTATAATGAAGTCGGCCGATTACGACGTGTGCACCGACATCTCCGGTGCCGACGCCGTGTTCCTCAACACCTGTTCCGTGCGCGAGAACGCCGAGCAGAAAATCTACAACCGGCTCGAAGCGCTCAACGCCTTGCGCCGCAGCCGCAAGGGCAGGCTTATTATCGGCGTGCTCGGCTGCATGGCCGAACGCACCAAGGAGGATTTGCTCGACAACCACCACGCCGACCTCGTGGCCGGGCCTGATTCATATCTCATGCTGCCGCAGCTCATAGCCGAAGCCGAGAACGGGCAGAAGGCTATAAACGTAGAGCTTTCCACGGCCGAAACTTATTCCGATGTCATACCCGAGCGCGTGTGCGGAAACCATATTTCGGGTTTCGTAAGCATTACGCGCGGGTGCAACAACTTTTGCCACTACTGCATTGTGCCTTATGTAAGGGGGCGCGAGCGTTCGCGCTCGCCGCAGAGTATCCTGGCCGAAGTGCGCGACCTCGCAAGCCACGGATACAAGGAAGTAACGCTCCTGGGGCAGAACGTAAACTCCTACCGTTACCTTTCCGGCAATGACGCAAACGGAACACAGGGCGAGGTTACGTTTCCCGTGCTGTTGCGCATGGTGGCGCGCGCCGTGCCGGGCATGAGAGTGCGCTTTACAACGTCGCACCCCAAGGACATGAGCGACGACACGCTGCGCGTAATAGCCGAAGAGCCCAACGTTTGCCGCCACATACACCTTCCCGTGCAGAGCGGAAGCAACCGCATACTCGAACTGATGAACCGCAAGTACACGCGCGAGTGGTACCTTGGGCGAGTGGAAGCCATACGCCGCATTGTGCCCGGCTGCGGCCTGTCTACCGACATCTTTGCCGGATATTGCAGCGAAACGGAGGACGACCACAGGCTTTCGCTCGAACTAATGGAGCAGTGTGCCTACGATTCGGCCTTCATGTTCAAGTACAGCGAGCGCCCCGGCACATACGCCGCACGCCATTTCGAGGACGACGTGCCCGAGGAGGTGAAAGTGCGCCGTCTCAACGAACTTATCGCCCTGCAAAACCGCCTCTCGCTCGAGGCCAACGAGAAATGCGTGGGCTCCACGTTCGAAGTCCTGGTCGAAGGCGTGAGTAAACGCAGCCGCGAGCAGCTGTTCGGCCGCACGGAGCAGAACAAGGTGGTTGTGTTCAACCGCGGCGGCGCGCATATAGGCGATTTTGTGAAGGTGAAAGTGCTTTCCGCAACGTCGGCCACACTGCTCGGCGAGATGGTAAACGAGGGAGAGTGATTCCTCTCCCTTTTCCTGTTGCAATTTCCTCTAAAATAATCTGCGTATGCACCGCCGGGGAATGCGTGTCTCTTGTTGTCCGCATTTTTTGACCCGGTTTTCATGCGCGTTTTCAGGGGATAAAAAATATGTCCGACATATTTCAAAATAGGTCGGACATATTTTAAAATATCTCAGACATATTTTTTCTTTGCTCCAAAGGGAGTATAATATGCTGAAAATTAGTTTTCATTTTTCGGGTACGGAAAACGCCGTTTTTCCGCCATTTTGCATACCTGTGAAACGCACGTTTTTCAAAGCTCCGGATATGGCCGCAAGCACGGGCAATCATGCCCGCCGCGAGGCGTCAGCGTTTGCGGCAGCCGTATATGGCAGCACCCGTCCAGGCGGCAAGCGCCACGAGCGCACCCGTCGATTCCGCGCTGGCGCACACGAGCATGAAAGCCGAGAGCTGCGCGTTTATGAAATGGAGCGTGCGGCGCGGTGTTACCGGCTCTTCGAGCAGTTTGGAATACAGGGCCGCCAGCTTCACTACCGGTACGGATGACTCTGCGGCACGGAGCACCGCGTTGAGCGCGCGTTTCAGTGATACCTGCGGGAGAGTGCGCTGCGCCGGCATGGCGCTGTTGCTGAAAGTGAGTGTCTTTTTCATGTTGCTTCGTTTAAAGGTTTGTTTTTACGAAGCAAAGGAACTTTTTGTCTGTGACAGTCTGCGTCACAAACCGAATTTCTTTGTTAAAAGTGCAGCTTCGCGGGCGATATGTTCCTTGAACTCCGCCGGTTCTACGATTTCCACCTCCGAATGCAGCCCGAGCACAAAGCGTCCTATGCCGCAAAAGTCGCACACCCGGGTGTCGAGCATGAAATCCCCGCCGTCCGCAGGCGCAATGCAGGCAGCGGCAGCCGGGCGTTCCTCGCGCAGGATTCGTGCGGCGCGCCCCGTAAGCCTTAGCACCACGCGGCGTGTCTCTTTGCCCGAGAAGCCGAACAGGTCGGTGTAATAACTCTCGTGCCTGCCGGTATTGCTCCACATAAGGTCGAGCACTATCACCTCCTCGGCGCGGGCCACCTTGAATGTCTTGTTCTCGCCGCTTGCCAGCTCGTAGCAGCGCACGTCGTCGTTCGAGTTAAGGAATGCGAAAGGCTCAACCGTTCGGTCGGCCACGCTACCGCCGTGCAGCGAGTGGTAGTTCTTGAGCACCGCCACGCGGTGCAGCTTAACTGCCTCGTACAGCTGCGACAGGTTGCGCGCCGTGCGGCGGTCGGCCTCGGGTTCTTCGAGCACGCGGTAGTTGTAAATGCGCCCGATTTTGTTGCGCAGGCTGCGCAGTTGCATGCTGTTGCCGCCCGCCGAGGCGAGCAGGCCGGCTATTACGGCGGCCTCTTCTTCAGAGAACGACACGTTGTCGGAAATCTCCCTTATGAAAGGCGAATCGCGGCTTATGCGGAACACGTCGCCCGACTGCTCAACGCTGAACAAGGCCGATTCCTTGAAAGTGCGTATGTACCTGTACACGGTGCGCCGGCTCATGCCCAATCGCCGGGCCACCTGCTCCACGTTGAGCGAGATGTTGCCCGCAAGCATGGACATCAGCTTCAGCTGGCGGTTGAATTTTTCGAGTTCCATTGCCACGAAGTTACGTTTTTCCGGGCTTACGGCGGATTTTCTTCGCATTTTTTGCTACTTTAGCGCGCAAATCACCAAAACAACGTAAAAAATGAGAAATTTGAGCCGATTGCTGCTTGTGGCAGCCAGCCTCTTCGTGTTTATCTGCGCAAAGGCACAGACGCATATCCCGAACGACAAGATTTTCTGCCGCGACCCGTTCATTACCGTCGACCGCGAGGCCAAGTGTTACTACCTCATCCTTTCGCGCTCTGACGGAAAAGGAGGCAAGCTCTTTGCCTACAAAAGCACGGACCTTAAATACTGGGACGAGGTGGGCTACGTGTTCAACATGCCCGAAAACTATCCCGGCACAGACGACTGGTGGGCTCCCGACACATATT
>URSZ01000126.1 GCA_900550635.1 uncultured Prevotella sp.
GCTTTTCCTGCATTTCAAAAAGGAATTGGGAACATTGCAGTGTGCCAGGCTGAAAAGCCCCGAGCAGCGTGTTTCGTGCATTCAATGCTGTCTTGTTGCCGGGCGCAAGTTGCGCGAAATAATCGAACGAGAATCGCAGCGTTGCGACGAAAACCCGCAATCGGAGGAATAAAAGGTTAGAAGGCTATTACGGCACGTACCCGGCCGCGGGTGGAAGCCGGAAAAGCGCAGATACCAGCTATGCCTTCCTTTTCATAAAACGCCAGCCCGTAGGCGCTTTTGCTGCCGGCCGGCGTGCTGCTCCAGAATATGTCGCGCACGCCGTTGCAAAGCGGAAGCGCACCGGGCACATTGCGTAGTTTTCTGTTTAGGGCTTCGGATATGCTTTTGCCTTCGGCACTCCAGCAGCCTTTTGTCAGTGATACGCCGGCTTCTGCGGCAAAACAGGGGGCGGCAAGGCTGGATAGTATTTCAATCCACTGCCCCGCTGATGGCAAGAACGTGAAAACAGGATTTTTGTGCCCGAAGTCGCGGCCATAAATCCCGGCCGCATGGAAAGCCGGGTAGTCTGTGTCGCCGTTCATAAGCATGCTGTTGCGCAGTCCTTCGCGGCATAGCAGGTTGTCAGGCAACTGAAGTCTTCGGCTTTTTGGAGCGCGGTGCCAGAACAGGGTCTTGCGCTGCCATGCCGCCTCGTCTGCCCAGCGGCACGCGGAAGCAGCGTCGTTCACAGCCAGGGCGTACCCGTGCCTTACGCCGTGCGCCTTGTCGTAAGCCGTGGGTTGCATGGAGAAAACCACTCCTATGCATTCTCCGGCATGTTGCGGGTTGCAGACCTCTTTCGCGCTTATGGCATATAGCGTACCGTCGGGAGCAGCAAACAGGTAATCGCCGGCAGCGGCGTTGTCCAATGTTTTTTTCACGTTGTGGTATTTTCGTGCTAAATTAGTTTTTAGCGCGTAAAGCCGCAAAGCCAAAGGATGTTTTTTTCAGGAAAAATCCGATGTTAAAATAGGAATATATTAGAAATGAGCTACTTATGAGCTTTTCTCGAAGAACGAGGTAATGACTTGGCAACAGTCTCAAACTCTGTGATTTGCGGTATTCTTCTGCCAAACAACTCTTTGTTGCAAAGGTACATGTTTTATTGGTATATACAAAAATGCAGTAACATATCTTGTGAAAAAAGTAATGTTACTGCATTGCAAATACCATTGTCGATTATTCGTTCGGTTTATATATTGTTCAAATTCCAAATTTCTTTTACCGCACTGACAATCTTGTTGAAACGTCTTTCTATACTTGACTTGTCCCAAACGGGATGTTCTTTGTCTGTTACAAATTCTATAATCTCTTTTTGTTGATTCAATAGATTGTCCCGACCATATACTTGTAATTTATCCGCAAATGGACGATTTCCCAAAGAACTATTTTGCCGTCCAGCCATCAACATCAGGTTTCCAACGCAATTCATCCATTCACCTGAAACGATTCCTTCTTCAGGATTTTCCTTATCCTCATAAACGCCATAACCATTTTCTAAAGGATTAGCTTGTGTCTGTGGGGCTATATGTTCAATACTTTCGTTGGAAATGACATCCGAATAAGAAACCTTAGGAGTTGGATAATTATCATTACACAAATACTGTTCATATCTCCATAGTAAGTAGTTATCCACACGGTTGCCATAAAACCAACCACTCCTAACGTGATTGAGCATTTCCGTATCGCTCCAATACCCCCACCACCAATCGTTGTTAAGTTTCCATTTCACAGAATCTATCTGGTTATTAAAGCTTTCTGTATCGTTTGCATTTTGAATGACATTCTGCAACCTACTTGTTATATCAGCCCGTCCACCTCTAACCAACAGACGAAACGTCAAATTTTCCAACAACTTGATAAGGCGCATGAATACTTCATCACTAACATTTGACAATTTAGCTTTAATGAGCATAGGATACGAAAATGCCATATTATTCAGGCATTTCAAATTTGCGGTATAAAAAGAATTGTCTTGTTCTATCTGCTTGACAAAGCAAAAGGCTTTAGACAGGCCATTAACAAAATCCTTTATTTGTTTTGTTTGTTCTTCTCTTGAGACAGATTTAGCCAATCTTTGACCTCGCCTACAACTTTCTCGCTATAATATCCTTTTGGACCCACAGCCCTCCAATAATAGTTAAGGACATTATCTTCATCCACAGTTACAAGGACAATGTTATGGTATATTTCTTCAAAAGCCTTTTCTATATAGTGGATATCATCCTCATTATTTTCTATGCGGAAAATCTGCAACATGAAACAGGCTTTGAGAACTTCCAGATTGGTAAGTTTCTTACCTCTGTCATTTTGGTATGCGAAGATTTGTGCCGCCTGCAATTTGTCCTTGACTATAAAAGTAGTAATGGATGCATTCTCCAACGTACTAATCCAAGAAAGCATTTGCTGTATAGACACTTTCCTAAGTTCCGTTTCAAAATATGTGCGTGCTTCATACATGGCAATCTTTGACTTTGATGTCAAATCCTCTTTTGAAATGGACTCTTTGTATTCAATAACTGCATCCACAAAAAAATTATTGTCATAAGGCACAGTCATGAACTTCTGCTTATTGCGCCTTATATCTTTCAAATAGTAGTCGGTAATGTCCTCCAACAAGTTCTTGATGTCATCGGCGTTTTCATCATTGTCCCATTCCTTGTGCCGATGTTTTAAAGCATTCACCAATGTACTAAAAAAGATAATGCATGTGGTTATACGTTGCTGTCCGTCAATGACATATAAAGTGTCGCCACTTTGTTCAAACAGAAAATGACCTAAATAGTAATTTTCGTCACATTCTCTTAAATCTTCAACGAACTGTGAGAATTGCCTTTCTCCCCAAGCGTAAGCGCGTTGGTATTCAGGAATAACAAATCGGATATTTCGTCTTCCGAATAACGCTTTAATTGTCGTAGATTCCATGAGTTTGAAATTTTATAATCCTTTTTCTTTTGCTATTGAAATGAATTTCTGAATATACATATCCATTTCGTCAACAAGCTCGCCTATAAACTTATCGCGCATACGCGGGTCTTGTAGTTTTTTTATTCCACCAGAATCCAATTTCCAAAAATCTAAATTATTGCGGTCAAACCATTTCCAACCAGACCAATATTTGGTTTTTACAAATCTATTTGATACTTCTGATGCAATACTGCATACAATCTCATCCTCATCAGGATTTGCCACATGGCGAAAACCGTAGAAGATGCTATTCTCAATTTCTATACGGAATAAAACTTTTTGCTTACTGGCAGTCGTATAAATGGGGAAATATACCCCGAAATATCTGTGCCTGTTGCGTGCTCGGGCATAATACTCGTTTACGTCTTGGGTGAAATCTTTATATTCTATTTCATATCCTTTGTTCTTTAAAACTTTCTGTAATTGATTCCAGAAATAACGTTGAAGTTCATGACGCGCGATTGCCTTTGTTTCCACGAAGAGTCCGCAGTCTCGCAATATTGCGTTCATCTTGTCTTCCGAGATAGGTCGGCAATCTTCGCCGTATAAGTCTTTTTTTATTGCTGCTATCGCGTTGAACAATTCGTGCGAAAAGCGGGCATAATATCCTGCCATTTCTTTTTGCTTCTCTGTGTCTGGAAGAGAATAGAAATCATTCATTTGCTGGATGAGAGCCGAGAGATGTTCCAACACTTTGTCCATCGTTTCCGATGAAGCGTGCATCTGCATATAGCCAAGTTGAAATATCAGATCTTTCAACTCATCAACGTTTCCATTGATGGTTATTTCTCCATCTTTCACTATTTCATGCAATTTCTCGATAAAGGTGTGATAGACTTTTTGCTTGTACTCGAATATTTTGACGGTTTTCTCTAATTTCTCTTCGTTGTCGGTCTGCCCTTTCAACAATAGTACCGTGATTATGGCGGTAATGATAACTCCCAAGACAGCCGCAAACATTTCATACCAAAGTTCTTTCCCCGTAAACAGCCTTAGGTAAACGGCAAAAAAACATGCGATGACCACCAATATAGCCACAACTAAAATGGCTTTTCTCTGTGTTAGTTTCATAAGAAATGTCTTTAAGAAAGAGCGTGTGCGTTTGCAAAAACACGCGCTCTCATTGTTCGCTTACATCAATTACGTTTAAGCCATGTTCTACCTTCGTTTGTAGAATAATAAAGTCCTTTTGACGTTTGAGCCAAAATTTCTCTTCCGTTATCTGTTAAATCATGGAAATCACCACATGATGAGCCAGAAAAACGTTGAAGCCATGTTCTACCATCATTGGTAGAATACTCTAATTTAGTTGCTGTTTTTGGAGAAATGCGAATCAATTCCTTTCCCCTGTTAATCATTTGAGACATACTCACAAGTTTTTAATTTTGCCCTCACTAACGGGTTGGGGCTTTCCGGCTATATTTGTTAATCAAAAAGCCTTTTATCTCCCAGTTCCGATAGAGATGGTTAAAAGTGCGAAGCGTGGAACTGTACGTCCACTTCCTTGTGAGTAGGCCCTGAGAAAACCTTTAGAGATAGATGTGGAGATAGCAGCCCCACGCATATGCGCGGAGAACCATCATGCCAAATCTTGTCTCTGTGTGTATAAGTTTCTCAGGCTTTACTCACGCAAGATAAAGACATAACGCCTCTTTTTTTCAATATGTCTTGGAAAGAGTCGCCTCAATCCAATTACAAAGATAGAGGATTTTTTCGGTAATCCCCTATCTTCTAATGTTTTTATTTGATTTTGGAGTGTTTTTTGAGTTCATCCTATATTTTCAGCTCCTTATCCTGTCTTGTAGGTGCAATCCCCAAACTGTTTCTCCATTCATTCGCTTTCTGTCTGAACCATTGCACAAGCGGAATATCATTCACGCATATGTGGTAATGCCCTTTCCTGTTCTTGTTCTCTTCAAACGAGAAAGCCGCATTCTCGTCACGAAACTTTCGGTTGAATTCAGGAGAATAGAAATCACCTTTCAGCCTTACTTTCTTCAACTTGCACAGCTCTTGGATTACTCTTTCAGAGAATTTCAAGGTGTTTCGACAGAAGTCAATCAACGGCAACAGTTTCTCTACATGAGGGAAGTACCGCTGTATCTTGTACATATACTCGTTGAACTTGGTACGTTCTTCTCTATGTTCAAGTTCCATTGTCTTGATATGCTGTATCAATTCTTCGTTCTGATTTTCAAGCACAGATATACGTTGCTGTAATCCCTCTCTTTCCTCTTTCAACTTATTGCTGCCCAAAAGAGAACCGACCTTTGCCACGAGTGCCGTTTTCGCCTCGGTCTTGGCGGCTTCAAGCTTCTCCGACCTGATTTCTTTCCGTACTTCGTCAAGCTGTTGTTCCGCTTGTTGCTGCTCGGTCTGCAACAGCCGCACGTTGGCTTCAAGCTCTCCCGTCTGCCGTTTCAGGTCACGGTAGTATTGGGAGGTGGTGGTGTGCCGCGCCTCCGAACCCCGTATGCCACGCTGCAAGCCGTATTTCGCCATTGCTGCGGCATAGCTGTCATGGTAGGCGACAAGCCTTTCACGGCTCATGAGGTCATCGGCACACAGGCGTACAGCGTTGGCTTTCTTTCGGTAGGTACGTCTGCCATCCACTTGCTTCTGCCTCGCTTTCCTGCGCTTTCCCGTCACTATCGGCACGACCGTGGCGTGGATATGCGGTGTGTGCTCGTCCATGTGCAGCACTGCCGATACGGTATTCTCCTTTCCGAACGTGCGGTGCAGCCATTGCAGGTTGTCATCGCACCATTCGTCCAGTCTGCCCTCGTCCTGCACTCTTATCATGTCCTCGTGCGTGCCCGAAAGCACGAGGCGGATTGCCCTTACTTGGTCGGGCGTTATCTTCCGCCTGATGCCTGCCGTGTGGATGCGGTGGCTTATCGCTTCGGTGCGGTCTGCCACACCGTCGGGGAACTCCACCAGTTCACGGTTGAGATGGGTGCGTGTGGGGTCGGCGTTCTTGGGCATTGTTTTGCGTTCTATGTGGTCGGATGCGCCCGCGTCAGCCGACCCTTTCGCCTTGTTGATTTGGATGCTTATGTATCCCATGTTTGTTTCTTGTTTTTTAGGTTCTACAAATTGTTTGTCGGTATCCGTCCGCCTGCGGTCGTGCCGCACGGGGCAAACGGGGGTGTCCAGAGGGGTGTAACCCCGTTGGCTCATTGGGGTGTTTTTAGCATTAGCGTCAGCGGTGCGTGAAGAAAACGCCCTAATGAGCTATGGCTTTTTGCTTCCCAAAAGCCTGCGGCGGTGTCGGCGATGTTGCTCGTGGGTATCTTTCGCCTTTTTCTTTTCGCCAGCGACATCGGCTTTCCCTTGTCGGTCGGCAGGATGGAAGTCCGTCCGACCAGCCTGTGAATGGCGGTGTTCACCTCCGTTGCTGAGGGTGAAAAAGCGTTGAATTGTTGATGAGGTAACATAACATATTGATGTTCTGTAATATACATCCTCAACAACCGCTCAACAAACCCGTTCACAAAACATTTGGAGACGAAAAGAAAAAGGAATGCCGTTGCGGTGTGCCGCTTGCCTTTTCTTTTCAACAGCCCTTTCCTTTTGTTGAGGATTTGTTGAGGGAATATCTTATTATCTATCAGCATATTATTTACCACATTCAACAATTCAACAAAATATCAGAGGTTTTCAAGCATGTTTTTGGTGACGGTGTAATACCTGCCCACACGGTTCTTTGGCAAATAGTGTTCTGCACGGTTG
>URSZ01000127.1 GCA_900550635.1 uncultured Prevotella sp.
CGTTAATTAAAATATTTAACTTTGCTAACATCTTATGCGTCTCACAAGGCTAATTCCCGTATTTCCGGCTGCGATTCTAATGCTCACGGCCCTGCCTGCCACCTTACATGCACAAGGTGCGGATTCCCCCGCCCCCTGCGGCCAAACCGGCAACACACGTGAAGACGACGCCAACCGTTACACCACGCGCTCGACAATGTTCGGCATTGGCGGCACGAACCGCCTTGAAACATACCTCTCGCCGCTTGAATACACCGGCCCGGAAGTGCGCTTCATGCGCGAGTCGATAAGGATGACACGCATGTGGGGCGGGCGCGTGTCGACACAGCAGTTCTACGAAGGCAACTTCAGCTATTCCAAGAACCCCACAAAGGACTCGGAATACCTGTCGGGAGACATCGACTGGCGCATAGGCTGGCACTACAACTGGACTCCCCTGCCCGCCCTGCGGCTTATGGCCGGACTGCAAACAGGCCTGAGCTGCGGGTTCGTCTACAACACGAGCAACGGCAACAACCCTGCCCAAGGCAAACTCTCGACCAACATAGCCGCTTCGGGAATGGCGATATACAGGTTCAACTGGCTTCGCCGCCGCTTCAGCGTGCGTTACCAGTTCGACATGCCCCTCGCCGGGCTTATGTTCTCGCCCAACTACGGCCAGTCGTACTACGAAATATTCTCGCTCGGCCATTACGACCGCAACGTATGCTTCACATGGCCCGGCAATGCGCCGTGCTTTTCGCAACTTCTCACCGTCGACGTTCCCATAGGGAGCGGCACGCTGCGCTTGGGCTACCGCTGCGACATACGCCAGAGCCACGTGAACAACCTGAAAAGCCATACGTGGAGCAACCTGTTCATGATTGGTTTCGTAAAGCACTTCCGCCTGGTGAAACAGCGCGACAACGATTCCGACAAACTTATTTTCTGAAATGAAACAACTGTTGCTATTTGCATTGCTTCCGCTCGTTATCGCACTGCCGGCCTTAACGTCGTGCATTACCGAGGACGTGCCCGACAATACAGCGCGGGGCAATTTCTACAGCCTGTGGAAAACGCTCGACGAACGCTACTGCTTCTTTCCCGAAAAGGAAAAGGAGTACGGGCTCGACTGGGACTCGGTTTATGCAAAGTACAGCAAGCGCGTGGCCTACACCATGAACAACGAACAGCTGTTCGAGGTGTGCGACTCAATGCTGCGCAACCTGCGCGACGGACATGTAAACCTCACCGCCGCACACAACACGGCGCGCTACTGGGAATGGTTCGAAAACTACCCCACAAACTACAGCGACTCGATTGAACGCATATACCTCGGCACGGACTACAGGATTACATCGGGAATAAAATACCGCATACTCCCCGACCACATAGGATACATGCGCGTGCCCACGTTCGAAAACGGATTCGGCAGCGGCAACCTGAGCGAGATTTTCCGCTACTTCGCGGCATGCGAGGGCGTGATAGTAGACGTGCGGAACAACTCGGGCGGAATGCTCACGTCGGCCGAAAAACTGGCCGGATGTTTCGTGAA
Source organism: uncultured Prevotella sp. (assembly GCA_900550635.1). Taxonomy (GTDB): domain Bacteria; phylum Bacteroidota; class Bacteroidia; order Bacteroidales; family Bacteroidaceae; genus UBA6398. Next base: position 1,535 of record URSZ01000127.1, read on the forward strand.
CAGCAAGACACTCGTGGGATACATGTGCCACAAGACGGGACCGGGGCACAACGATTTCTCATCTAAAGAACCGCTGTACGTATCGCCGGCCGAGGGAATACGCTGGCAAAAGCCCGTGGCAGTGCTCACCAACCGCCAGACCTACAGCGCGGCAAACTCGTTCGTGATGTACATGAAGCACCTGCCCAACGTAATCATTGTTGGCGACCGCACGGGCGGCGGCGCGGGAATGCCTTTCAACTCCGAGCTGCCCAACGGGTGGACGGTGCGCTTTTCAGCCTGCCCCATGTACGACGTAAACCGCGAATGCACCGAGAGCGGGATAGACCCTACCGAGAAAGTGAACATCGTGTCGGAAGACTATGACAACGGCATAGACACAATAATAGAACGCGCGCTCGAACTGCTCGACGATATGTGACACAGCCGGCACAAGGCGTTTTTGATTACGCGCGCAAGGCAACTTCCTTGCGCCACGCCACAATTTAGGGATATTTGCCGGCCAAATAGTTTGAATAATCAACAAAAGCACTTACCTTTGCACTTGCTTTTGCGCCTGTGGCGGAATTGGTAGACGCGCCAGACTTAGGATCTGGTGTTTCGCGACGTGCAGGTTCGAGTCCTGTCAGGCGCACAAAAACGGCCGTGTAATTGCGGCCGTTTTTTATTTGTCCCCGCCAAAGGGGCAACGGACATTCCGGCGGCTAATACGCATGCCCCGCCGCAACTGACGCATGTGCGGCAAACAGTGGCGCAAAACAGACATTTCGGGCCATAGGACATGAAAACTAATTTTCAAACCGTTATACACCCTTAGGAGCAAATAAAAAATACAAGGCACATATTTCGAAATATGTCAGACATATTTTTCCGCCCCCGAAAACCGCGCCTTTTTTATGCAGACAAAACCGTCAGGCCATGCCGGCAGAAGAGTTACGTATAAGAATAAAAAAATACCGTCTTCCATATTAACATACGGAATGCTCTGTTTGAAAAATTTTTACCTATCTTTGTACGGAGTAGCGATATTAACACGAACAAAAAAACAAGTATATGAAAAAAATATTTTTATTCCTGGCATTAATGCTGCCTGTGCTGGCGTTTACGGCTTGCTCCGACGATGACGATTCGGGCAGCTCGTACAAGCTCTCCTTATCGGGCCTGTGGGAGGAATACCCCAAGAACAGCGAATCGAACACTTACCTGCTGCTCAACACCGACAAGTCGGGCTACCAGTGGGTAATAGACAACGAAGGAAGGCTTACCGACCAAAAGCCCTTGACGTGGACCGCAAACAAACAGTATATCACCTTGAATTTCGACGACATAGGCTCGCTGAAAATAAAATACGACCTGTACGGGAACATACTGTCGCTCGCAACGGGCAAGACGTACAAAAAGATTTAGGACAAAATACATTTGCATGAGGCTGTACAGGCATTTTGCCTGTTACATACAAAAAGCCACGGTATTAAACCGTGGCTTTTACTTTATCTTTCCTGCGCCTGCCGCTATCGTGCGCAGCGCTGTTTACTACACGTTACAATATGTCGGCCAGTTTGTAGAGTTTGTTGCTGTTGCTGCCTTTTATAAGTATGGTGCGCCCGCTTATGTCGCCGGCCTTTATGGCGTTTTCCACTTCCGTTTCATTCTCGAAGGTGCGGAACTGTGGCGCAATGCCGCTGAAGTTTTCTCCCACGAGCCACACTTCGCCGAAACCGGCCTTGTCGAGGAAATCGACTACCTTGCGGTGCTCTTCGACGCTCTCCTTGCCGAGTTCGTTCATCTGCCCGAGTATTACCATCTTGTTGTCGGCGTGCATTCGGGCAAAGTTTTCCAACGCGGCCATCATGCTTGTGGGGTTGGCATTGTAAGCGTCTACGATAAGCGTGTTGCGAACGGTTTTCACTAATTGCGAACGGTTGTTCGACGGAACATATCCTGCAAGAGCGCTGTTTATGTCGGCAACAGGGACATTGAACTTCAATCCTACTGCTATTGCAGCCAGAAGATTGGAGATATTATAGCTCCCTATCATCCTTGTGGTGACATACTGCCATTCTTTCCCTTTTTCGCGCCAGCGGAACGACAGGTACGGCGTGCAGTCAATCACGTTTCCTTCTACCGCCAGGTCTTTTCCGGGCTGCGTTCCGTAAGACACCGTTTCCAATCCTTCCGACATGCGTTGCAATATGTCGGAATCGCCGTTAAGGAACACGGTTGTGTTCTTCTTGGCCCGCAGGTAATCGTAGAGTTCGCATTTTGTGCGTACCACACCCTCGAACGAGCCGAAGCCTTCGAGATGTGCGCGCCCCACGTTGGTTATTATCCCGAAATCGGGGTCGGTTATCTTTGATAGCAGCGCAATCTCGCCGGGATGGTTGGCACCCGTCTCTATTACGGCCACCTGGTGCTTGCCTGTGAGCCGCAGCAGGGTTTTAGGAACGCCGATATGGTTGTTCAGGTTGCCTTCGGTGTGGAGTGTCTTATATTTTTTTTCGAGCACGGCCGACACAAGTTCCTTTGTAGTGGTTTTTCCGTTCGTTCCCGTTATCTGTATTACCGGAAGCCCGAGCGTTACACGGTGCAGGTGGGCAAGCTGCTGCATTGTGTCGAGCGAGTTTTTCACGAGAATATACCGCGGGTCGCCCTTGACGGCGTACTGCTCCTCGTCCACGACTGCATAGGCGCAGCCTTGTTCAAGAGCTTTGGAGGCATAGGCGTTGCCGTCGAAGTTATCGCCGCGCAGGGCAAAGAAGATAGAGCCTTCGGGGCAGTCGCGGCTGTCGGTGGTTACTGCTTTGTGCTTCAGGTAAAGTTCATATATTTCTGACAGTTCCATGTAGTGTCTATTTTTAGGAGGTGTGCAAAAATAATGCTTTCCTACATCAGGGCAAAGGGCATATATTTATATTCTGCTTCAACTGCGCAGTAAAGTTCCTGAAATTGCATGTGGATTTATCATATTGCGGGCAGGCGAGTACGATAAAAAAAGCGGCACGGTCTGGAAAACAATCACCGCACCGGCCGCAGTAAAATACAATCCCGGCATGAATTGAATCATGTCGGGATTATTATGGTCCATTCTGCGAACAAAGGGGAAAACTGTACCTTGTGTTTTCCTGCCGTGCGGGAAATATTTGCACAGGCTTGGTTCTCCGACTAATGTTTGCGCCTTTACCGCAGCTTTATTTGTTCAATCGCCAGGTAGCGCCGTCGCGCGTGTCTTTTACTTCGAATCCCAGGCGTGCGAGTTCGTCGCGTATTTTGTCGCTCGTGGCCCAGTCTTTTGCTTCCTTGGCACGGCGACGCACCTCGAGCAGCATGTCCACCGCCCCGGCGAACGCTTCTTCGCGCGCGGCGTTCGAAGTTGCCTCGGCCCTCAGTCCGAGAAGCCCGAATGCGAATACAGAAAAGAGTTCTTTGAGTCCTTCGACAGCCTCGGGCGTTATTGTCGTGGTATGGTCGGCCGCTTGGTTTATCACATGGCACGCGTCGAAAAGCAGGCCTATCACTACGGGCGTGTTCAAGTCGTCGTTCATGGCGTCGTAGCATTTGCCTTTAAGTTCTTCTACGTAATCCTTGGTTACCTGTCCGTCGGGCGCAGCGGCAAGCCTGTCGAGTTCCGCGTAACCTGCGAGCAGTCGCTCCAGCCCTTTGCGGCTCGACTGCAGTGCTTCATTTGAAAAGTCGACCGTACTGCGGTAATGCGCCTGGAGTATGAAGAAACGTATCGTCATTGGCGAATAGGCAGAAGTGAGTTTGGGATGGTTGCCCGTAAAGAACTGTTCGAGCGTTATGAAGTTGCCAAGGCTCTTTCCCATCTTCTGTCCTTCGATGGTAATCATGTTGTTGTGCATCCAGTAGTGCACCATGTCGTCGCCCTGCGATGCCACGCTCTGTGCAATCTCGCACTCATGGTGGGGGAAGACGAGGTCCATGCCGCCGCCGTGGATGTCGAAGTGGGCGCCGAGGTACTTCCGTCCCATGGCGGTGCACTCGCAGTGCCATCCCGGGAAGCCGTCGCTCCAGGGGCTGGGCCAGCGCATGATGTGCTCCGGCTGCGCGCTCTTCCACAGGGCGAAGTCGGCGGGATTGTGCTTCTCCTGCTGGCCGTCCAGCTCGCGGGTGGTGTTGAGCACGTCGTCGAGGTTGCGCCCCGAGAGCTTGCCGTAGTGGTGGTCCTTGTTATACTTTGCCACGTCGAAGTAGACCGAGCCCTGGCTCTCGTAGGCATAGCCGTTGGCAAGGATTTCCTTGACGAGCTGTATCTGCTCGATGATGTGTCCCGATGCGAGGGGTTCGATGCTCGGCGGAAGGACGTTCAGTTCCTCCATGGCCTTGTGGTAGCGGTTGGCATAGAACTGTGCCACTTCCATCGGCTCGAGCTGCTCCAGCCGTGCCTTCTTGGCAATCTTGTCCTCTCCCTCGTCGGCGTCGTGCTCCAGGTGTCCCACGTCGGTGATGTTGCGGACGTAGCGTACCTTGTACCCCAGGTGTTGCAGGTAGCGGAAGACGAGGTCGAACGTGATGGCAGGGCGTGCATGCCCCAGGTGGGCGTCACCGTAGACGGTGGGACCACAGACGTACATGCCCACATGAGGAGCATGCAGGGGAATGAACTCCTCCTTCTTGCGGGACAATGTATTGTAGATGTACAGTTTTTGTTCCATAGATGGTTGTGTTTAGTTGAGTAGCTACAAAGATAGACTTAAATTGACAATTGACAAAGTTTCTGTGACAATTGACAATGGATAATTGACAATTGACAATGTCCCTCCGGTGTGTGCCCCCGTCCGTCAGGCGGCGGATACAGGGGCGACCGGTCGGGCGTCCGTCCCCACATTGTCAATTGTTCCTTGTCAATTGTCAATTGTAGAGACTAGCTTGTAGAGCTTGTCGCTGGGGCGTATCTTCTCAGGCACCTTGAAGGAGACGTGCACCCCCTTCTCCACATCGTCCACCGACCGGAGGTC
>URSZ01000128.1 GCA_900550635.1 uncultured Prevotella sp.
GGGCTATAGACTGGGTGCTTACGCCCATTAAGTTTGCCTTTTGCCGGTTGACGCTCAAACGTACTTCAGGCTTCGAGAATTTCAAATCCACGTCGGCCATGCGGAATATCGGGCTGTCATATACTTTTGTCATAAACTTGGGTAACACTTCCTGCAACTTTTCGATACTTGTCGCCTGGAGCACGTATTGCACAGGCATAGATCCGCGGCGACCGCCGAACGTGGACTGTTGCCTTACAAACGCGCGGGCGTCGGTCTTGTATTGCACGGCGCGTGTCAGTTTTTCGGCTACATCCATTTGGGTGTAATCGCGCTCGGCCAGGTCCTTGAGCGTGATTTGGATTTCTCCTGATGATTCTGACACGCGGGCCGTGATGAATTCCGCGTCAGGAACTATGGAGTCGGCCATTCTGTTTATATCTTCGGTGTAGTCGCGCAAATATTCATAAGTTACACCTTCCGGACCGGTGGTGCGGATAGTAATCATGGAGCGGTCTTCCAAGGGAGCCATTTCGGACGATATGTTTGTCCACATATATACGCTGGCACAAATTGCCACGGCCATTATTATAAACGCATACCATCTGTGACGCAGGAATGCGGCAAGGGACTTTGCGTATAAATTGTTCAGACCAACGAAGAAAGGCTCGGTTTTGCGATAGAACCAATTTTGTTTTTCGCGCTTTATAAGAAGCTTTGTTGCAAGCATTGGCGTGAACGTAAGCGCGGAGAATGCTGATATTATAACCGAACCGGCAATCACGAAACTGAACTCCCGGAACAGACGTCCGGTTGTTCCTTCCATAAAAACGATGGGGAAGAAAACGGCAACGAGGGTAATGGTTGTTGAAACGACGGCGAAGAAAATTTCCTTGGCACCTTCTATTCCCGCGTCGATAGGCTTCATTCCTTGCTCTATGCGTATGTATATGTTCTCGGTCATTACTATTGCGTCGTCGACGACAAGTCCTACTGCCAATACGATAGCCAGCATGGACAGCACGTTTATGGAGAAGCCGCAAACATACATTATAAAGAATGCACCGATTAGCGATACTGGTATAACAATACACGGCACTAAGGTCACACGCCAGTCACGCAAGAAAAGGAATATGATGATTATTACGAGCACGAAGGCTTCGTATACCGTAGATTTCACTTCGTTGATAGAAGCTCGTATAAAGCGCGTGTTGTCGAATCCGTAATCGTACTTGACATCGTCGGGGAGGTCCTTTTCCATTTGCTTCATTCGCTCGTGAACGGCGTCGGCAATGTTTATATGGTTAGCACCGGGTTGCGGTACGACTACTACGCCCACCATCGGCACGCCGTTCATCTTCATGTAGCTTTTCAAGTCGCGGGGACTGAGTTCTGCGCGTCCTATGTCGCTCAATTTTATTGTGCGCCCGTTTTCTGCCTTCACTATTAGCTCGTTGAATTCTTCGGTGGTGTGCATTTGGCCCATTGTTCGGATACTGAGCTCGACGGTGTTGCCCTCAATGCTTCCCGAAGGCAGTTCCACGTTTTCGCGGTCAAGAGCGTCTTTTACATCCATTGGAGTTATGCTGTAGCCAGCCATTTTTATAGGGTCGAGCCAAAGACGCATGCAATAGCGTTTCTCACCCCAAATGGAAACGCTGCTCACCTCGGGTATAGTTTGGAGCTGCTCCTTTACCGTAAGGTCCGCAATTTCGCTAAGTTCGAGCAAAGTGCGCTTGTCGCTTTGTATTGCCACCATAAGTATTGGGCTGGCGTCTGCGTCGGCTTTTGAAACGGTAGGCGGGTCGCAGTCGCGCGGCAGGTTTCTTTGTGCGCGTGATACTTTGTCGCGAACGTCGTTGGCGGCAGTCTCAAGATCAACCGACAATTCGAATTCCACGGTTATACGGCTCTGTCCCTGCTGGCTCGTACTGGTTAGCGAGCGTATGCCCGGTATACCGTTTATGTTTTGTTCGAGCACTTCGGTTATCTGGTTTTCTATTACATCGGCGTTTGCGCCCGGATAAGAGCAGGTAACCGAGATAATAGGATTATCCACCGACGGGTATTCGCGCACACCCAAATACAGGTAGCCTATGCAGCCGAACAACAGGATTATCAGTGTAAATACTGTTGCCAATACAGGGCGGCGTATGCTTAGTTCTGATATGTTCATGAATTTAGATGTTGTGGTTTGGCGTGTAGCATGGCAGGAGTATTGTTACTGAAAGATGTGCCATTGCTTTTTTGCTGTTATATTATATATGTGTGCTTTTAGCAGTCGTTCGTGTTTTGTTTGTTTCCTGCTATTTGGTTATTGTTACCTTCTGCCCTGTGCGCAGCTGCATTGTTCCGCTGGTGATAACAGTGTCACCCTCGCTTATGCCCTTGATTACCTGCACTTCGGCATCGGTTCGCAGTCCTTTGGTTATCTCCACTGGTTGTGCCGTGCCGCTTTTGTACAGGAATACTTTGTCTATACCCATCTCTGATATTATGGCTGTACTTGGAACGGCAAGCGCGTTGGGATATTCGCGTGCCGTGAGGTTTACGCTTACGTACCGCCCGGGCACAAGCTCGTTCGATTTGTTCGGATATGTTGCACGTATTGTGTAAGTTCGGGTATCTATATCTACCTGCGAGTTCGTGGCATATACTTTTGCCTTGCGAGGAGTAAGGTCTCCTTCGACGGTGAACGAAAGTTCTGCTCCGGGTTTAAGGATTCCCGCATAGCGCTCCGGTACGTTGAACTCCAGTTTAAGTGGCGTTGTCTTGGTAAGCGTGGCGATTGGGGTCGACGTGGTGGCGTATGCGCCGAGACTGACTTCGCGCAGGCCTATCACTCCGTCGAATGGTGCCCTCAGTTCCGTGCGGGCTATTTCGGCTTTTTCCATGTCTATTTCGGCATACAGGGTGGAAAGGTTTGCTTCTGCTTCCTGGAATGCCTCTTTACTTACCGCCTCTTTGGCAAACAGTGCACGCTGCCTGTACAGGCGGTCTTGCATAAGTTTCAACTGTGCTTCCAGCTTGCGCAGCTCGGCCTGCAGTGGCGCGTCGTTGATTTTTGCGAGCAACTGGCCTTCCTTGACGTGCGCGCCTTCCTCGAAATAAATGGCGGTTATTTTACCTGCTGTTTCAAACGACAACTTTGTTTCTTCGTCGGGCAGGAGGCTGCCACTGACGTCGATGGCGTCGCGTAGCAATTTTGATTTAATGACGGCTATCTTTACGGGCAGTGTCTTGTCTTTTTCACTGCCGCCTTTGCTTTTTAAACTTTCGTCGAGTTCTTTGTTTTCGTGTGGCACGAATGTACGAACGCCAAGGAATGCAAGTCCTGCAACTATGATTCCTATAATGCCCCATTTAGTATATTTATTCATTTATACTTGAATTATAAGGAGGTTAAATTTGTAATAACATTTTATGGCAAATTTAACGCAACGAAAGATAAAATGGTTGGTTTAAACGATTAATAAAGCTAAATTAATGATATTATTTGAAAAAAGAGAGCAAAAAGAAAAACGCTTCCGATTGTGCGAAAAGTACGACATTCTTTTTTGCTGAAACAGTAGCTAGTACAGTCTCAAAAAATATGTCTGACATATTTTAAAATAGGTCAGACATATTTTGAAATAGGTCCGACCTATTTTTTATTTGCTCCCAATGGGGTTAAAAAAGTCTGCGGCGGCAGTTGAATAAATGAATGCTATAAAATGAATAAGCATTCTTGATTTCCGCCGCGCGGGCAAAAGAAGCGCGATAGCATGGCGCCGATATTTGATGTTTCTTCTTACAACGGGCTGCACATATTATATATAGGCTGAGTAGTGTGAATAGCCACGAAAAGACGAAACGTGTGTTACGTGTTAGGTTACATCGAGTTAGGTAATTGCGGCTGTAAGCGGGACAATGCGGTTGCAATGGCTTTAAACGACCAAGTTTTATAAAAGAGAACGTTTTTATTTTCAATTTGCTACGAAAAAAAGATTTTATTTGTAAATTCGCCGCTAAATGGGATATAATACCGCACAACATAGTCGGACTTGTTCCGGCTGCAGGGTAAAGTCCCGTTATTGATATTTGAGAGAATACATGGAATAAAAAAATAAATTATGAAAAAGTACAATTTCAATGCTGGACCGTCTATATTGCCCAGCGAAGTGATTAAGGCAACGGCTGAGGCGTGCCTTGAATTTAACAACAGCGGTCTTTCCTTGATGGAGATAAGCCATCGCAGTAAGGATTTCCAACCGGTGATGGATGAGGCCGAAGCATTGATGAAAGAACTGCTCGATATTCCCGAAGGATACAAGGTTCTGTTCCTTGGCGGTGGCGCAAGTTTGGAATTCTGCATGGTTCCCTACAACCTTTTGGAGAAAAAAGCCGCTTACCTGAACACAGGAACATGGGCAAAGAAAGCCATGAAGGAAGCCAAACTCTTTGGCGAGGTAGTAGAAGTGGCTTCGTCGGCTGCCGACAACTATACATATATCCCTAAGAATTTCACGGTTCCTGCCGACGCTGACTATTTCCATATAACTACGAACAATACGATTTACGGAACCGAAATACGCAAGGAACTCGACAGCCCCGTGCAGATGGTTGCCGACATGTCGAGCGACATACTTTCGCGCCCGGTAGACGTTTCCAAGTATGCCATTATTTACGGCGGTGCACAGAAGAACCTCTCAATGGCCGGCGTTACTTTCGTTATCGTAAAAGAAGACGCTTTGGGCAAGGTTAGCCGCCAGATACCTACAATGCTCGACTACCGCACACATGTAGAAAAAGGTTCTATGTTTAATACTCCTCCGGTTGTTCCTGTATTCACGGCGCTCCAGACTATGAAATGGATTAAGGCACAGGGCGGCGTGAAAGTAATGGACGCCCGCGCAAAAGAACGCGCCGAGATTCTTTACAGCGAGATAGACCGTAACAAACTCTTCCGCGGGACAGTAGCCGAGGAAGACCGCTCGCTCATGAACATCTGCTTCGTTATGAATGACGAATACAAAGAACTGGAAGCTGACTTCATGAAGTTTGCAACCGACAAAGGCATGGTGGGAATAAAAGGACACCGCTCGGTCGGAGGATTCCGTGCTTCGTGCTACAACGCTATGAGCGTTGAGGGCGTAAAAGCCTTGGTTGAAGCAATGAAAGAATTCGAGGCAGCTCACTGATAACAACCGGCACCGGTTTTATTGCGGTGCCGGATATTAAAGTTTTCCCTCAAACGTTTAAAATCGAATAATGATGAAAGTATTAATAGCAACCGAAAAACCTTTTGCGTCTGCCGCCGTTGAAGGTATACGCAAAGAAATAGAAGGTGCGGGCTACGAACTCGCATTGCTCGAAAAATATACCGACAAGCAGCAACTCCTCGACGCAGTGGCCGATGTGGACGCTTTGATTATACGTAGCGACAAGGTTGACAACGCCGTTCTTGAAGCTGCAAAAAATCTTAAGATAGTAGTACGCGCAGGAGCAGGCTACGACAATGTAGACCTTGCCGCTGCAACCGCCCACGGTGTGGTAGTGATGAATACCCCCGGGCAGAACTCCAACGCAGTTGCCGAATTGGTATTCGGTCTGCTTGTATATGCTGTACGTAATTTCTATAACGGCAAGACCGGCACCGAACTTAAAGGAAAGAAACTTGGTATCCTGGCCTTCGGCAATGTTGGCCGTAACGTGGCACGCATAGCAAAAGGGTTCGATATGGATGTTTACGCCTACGACGCTTATTGCCCGGCCGACGTAATAGAAAGTGCAGGAGTTAAGGCCGTAGCCTCAACAGAAGAACTCTTTGAAAAGTGTGACATAGTCAGCCTTCATATTCCCGCAACGCCGGAAACGAAGAAAAGTATCAATTACGCTTTGGCCGGAAAGCTTCCCAAAGGCGGCATAATCATAAATACGGCGCGCAAGGAAGTTGTCGACGAAGACGGGCTCATCAAACTGCTTTCGGAGCGCGAGGATTTGCGTTATATATCGGACATAGCTCCCGACAAGGCTTCGGAATTTGCAGAGAAGTTCCCCGGACGCTATTTTGCAACACCCAAGAAGATGGGGGCGCAGACCGCAGAAGCAAACATAAACGCCGGAATAGCAGCTGCGTGTCAGATAGTAGGCTTCCTGCGTGACGGAATAACAAAATTCCAGGTTAATAAATAATACGTTTTACAGAAAAAAGACATAAGTAAAAACCGAAAGAGAATGAGGAAACCGATAAGCAAGAAGACAGATGATACTGCCTTTGCCTGTCGTTTTCCCCGCCCGTCTACTTCTTAACTCGTCAACGAAAGGAAAACAACATGCTCATTGATTACCAACAGGTGGAAATCAACCAACAGGAACATTTCGTTCTGTCGGAGGTCAACTTCCAAGTGAACGAAGGGGAGTTTGTCTATATCATAGGCAAAGTCGGAACAGGCAAGCCCAGTCTGCTCAAAACCATCTATGGGGAATTGAGTATTGCTGC
>URSZ01000129.1 GCA_900550635.1 uncultured Prevotella sp.
AGTGTTCCAAAACATGGTTGTGGAGCAACTTGGCAGTTTAAACTTTGCTAATTTGGTAACATGCGGACATTCATTTTATGTTTTTAAATTCATCCCAGTTGTCTGTGCCGTGGTCGTAAACAAGGAAATTTGCATAGTCGTTGTCTGTTCTTGAAATAACAATGTCTACTTCTTTGCCTATGATGTGGACGGGGAAATAAGTAGAGTCCAATATGGCGACAATAGCGTCTGTTTCGTCAATTTCTTTGCTTTTCTCGTTTACTTTTGCAATATAAACGATTCTCTCTTTGTTTGTAGAAATTTCTCCGTGGGAGTCGAAAACTGATGGTATTTCTTTGTATCCGAATAATGCGATGTAGCCTTTATTGGAATATATCGCGCCGAGGCTGTCTGTATAATTCTCGGTGTATGTATAATCGTAATTTTTGTTTGAGTTTTTCCCGTTTCCTATATCATCGTTTGTATCACAGCTAATCATGAATATGGTACAAAGCAGCGGTAGAATGTATAGTACAAATCTTCTCATTGTTATGTGGTTCTTATTTAATTGTTAAAGTTCAGATGTTACATAGATTGCCTTTCAGTAATGTATTTCTTTTCATTGGCAAAGAGTGAAACAGAATGCGCAACCCTTTCCTTGACGGCATTATTTCATCAAGGAGCGGTTTTGTGAGATTATAACATAAGCCGGGTTTTACAATGTGGTTTGTATCGTTATAGTTCCCTCTTTTACCAAGAGAGGGATTACATCTGCGGAAAGCCTTGCTGCAGGGCGTTACGGGAATGCCGGAAGTTAAATTAGTTTGACAAATTCAGCAGTTTTCGTTAAAAAAGGTAGAGCATGATGTGTGGTTTGTAATTTATAATTCCTATATTTGCAGCTGGTTATATGCTTGCATATAAAGAATATACCCTCTCTTGGTAAGAGATGTTTCGTTACTGTTAATTTTGTTTATGTATATGGTTTGTCGGAGCACACTGTTGCGACAGGGAAAATGTGTGGCTTTGAATGTCTGTTTTCCGTGCACGGAAAATGAAAACTGGTTTTCAGCGCGTTTACCCCACATTGGAGCAAATAAAAAATATCTCTGAGATAATTTAAAATATGTCTGACATAATTCGAAATATGTCAGACATATTTTTTTGACCTTTGAAAACCCGTTTGCGAAACGCCCGAAAGACGCAGACAAAATACAGACAACCCGCCGGCCGGTGCCGGGGCAATGCCCTTATGGGCACAAAACTCGGCGGGAAAGTCATTAAAAAGGTTGCAGCGGTGTAACCATTTTAATGACTTTTGCACAATGAGCTGGAAGCGCCGCGTTGAATTAGGCGGGGAATGAAAACCGGTGCTGTCTATAAGTAAAACGTATGAAAAACGACACCGAAAAACGAGAACCGGTTTTCAGCGCTTTTTACCCGCATGTGAGAAAGGAAAAAATTAGTGGCTCGGATTTTGAAATCCGAGCCACTAATTTTAAAAAGCAAGCCACTAATTTTTCGCCCTCTGAAAACCCGTTTGAAAACTGGGGGTGCGGAGAGCGGTGTTTTTATGGTGCAAAATGAAAAAAGCCGGACTGTGCGCGTGGCAGCAGTACCGGCCTTTTGTGTTTCCCGCCAGAGGGGTCAGTTCTTTGCCCCGAAGGTTACGTTGAAGCCGAGGCTTACGTTCATGTTGCCGTTGTTCACTGGTATGAACTGGGGTGTTACCTTGCCGAGCGTGTGGTCCATGCCGACAAAGAAGTTGAAGCCTTTGGGGTGGAAGTTGAGCAGCCAGCCGAACGATGAGCCGAATGTGGAGATGGCGTAGTTCACTCCGGCGTCGAACCATTTTACGGGTGCCACGTTGGCCGAGAAGCGTCCTTCCGACCAGCTGTAGCGGCCGTTTATGCGCGTTGACGAGAGGAAGCCGAAGTGCAGCCTGTCGTACACGGGCAGGGCGTATTCTGCTCCGAGGTTAAGTGTCGCGCCGAGCATTGCGGTGCGCGTTGCGTTGGTTTCCTTGCGGTGGAAACTGGCGTAGTCCTCAAGGTCCTTGCCTATTGCGTCGAGTTGGCTTTCGAGCGAGTTGGGGTCGTCGTCGCCAAGTTCGGAGTCTACGGCTATTTCATGGAATCCGTCGAACTCCCACGGTTCGTTGCCGGTAACCGACTTTATGGTGTTGCTCCACGACATGAAGCCGAAGTCGAGCAGCGCTGCCGAAACGGTCAGCCCGTCCATCACTTTGTAGGTGGCTCCCAGGTCGATTGCCATGCCGAATCCGCTGAGTCCCGGGCTGTCGTAGTCGATGTTGTCCCAGTCTATTAGGTCGGCCTGGCTGGGTTTTTCGATTTTCTTGCCGCTCTCGGCCTTGGTGGGCATGGTGAGTCCCTTGAGCGAGGTGTTCATTTCGCCGTCGGCGCGTATCATCCATTTGTTTTCCGACAGCGTTACGTCCATGTTGTTCATTTTCATGCTCAGGTTTGCCGCGCCGAGCAGGAACTTGAGCTTTGCGCCGGCGTCGAGCTTGTCGTTTATTTTGCGCGAGTGGCCCAAAGCTATCTCGAAGTAGTTGTTCGACTGTATTCCGAGGTTGTCCATGTGGTAGTGCGTCTCGCTTTTCGACATGCCCATCTTCATGAACGCGAACAGGTCGCGCGGGAGGGTCATGTTTGTGTTCGAGCGCAGGTTTATGCCTATGGTGTTGAAGCCGCCCCATGCCTTGAAGCCGGCCGAGAGAATGGCGAGGTTGATGTCGGCGTTCAGTCGGTTGGTCTCCCTGAGTCCGTCGAGGAACTTGCTGCCGCTTACACTGGAGTGCATGAACGTAACGAGTTCGCCGTTGCGCGGGAAGAGGAACTTGCCCACGCCCACGTTGCCCTGTGTGCCCACGTTGATGTTGCCGAGCACGGGAACGCTCACGTAGTTGCGCTCGGCCGAGAACGCGGGGTTGAGCTGGTGGCGGAAAGTGTATCCTTCGAGGAAATAGCCTGAGTGCAGAGCCTGTGCCGAGGCTGTAAGGCACGAGCCTGCCAGAATTGTTGCCGTTAAAAGTTTATGTAGTGTCTTCATAACTGTCTGTTCTCTTTGATGGATACTTTTTTGTGTTAATTCATGTCGATTGTTATTCCGCCTTTCACGGATATTACCACGTTGTCGAGCTGCAGGCTCTGGTTTTCGTTAAGCACTTTTCCCTGCATGTCTTCCGGAACGGTGGCTTTTATCTTGTAGATTATGCCGTCGAGCCTTTTCATCGCTCCCTCGGCGGATGATTCGAGGCGTATTGTGAGTTTGCTGGTCGAAGGATTCTCGGCAGTTCCGGCATTCACTCCGCCTGTTACGGTGGCGGTTATCTCGCTCATCACGTTGCCGTTCACGTCTATGGCGTCGGCCGTCATTTCCATGGCCAGGGGAATGGTGTTCTTCGCGTCGAGCGAAATTTCGGCGTGGCGCGCGTCGAAGTCTTCCAGGTCGCCGTTCCAGTCGTCCAGGCTGTCGGTGTAGATAATCTCGGTGCCGTTGTTGAACTGTAGCGGCGCGTCCACGTTGTAGCTGGTGCTTACGTCGTAAACCTTGCCGAGTTCAATGGTAGTCTGTTCCTGCACGGCCTTTGCCACGATGTTCTCTATGCGTATCTCCTCGGGAATGGTTTCTACGAGGTCGTTGATGTGGGGTACGGTTATTATGTCGTCGGCGTCGATACCGTTTCCGTTGTCAAGGCGGTGCAGGCAGATCAAGTAGCCCGAAACGTTGGCCGGGATGATTATCGGCTCCGTGCCGCCGGTTTTGTCGCCTATGGCAACGGTGTTGAGCAGCCGTCCCTCCTTGTATGTAAGCATGTCGGCCGTGAAGTTTACAGCCACGGGCGACTCGTTCGTTACGGTGAAGTAAATCTTCGGGTCGGTCATGTCTATTCTTACCTCATCGTCCTTGAGGCAGTCGGGCAGGTCGTTTATCGTTACCGGGTCGATGGTGATGTCGATTTGCGGGTCTACCATGGCGGTGACCTCGTTGAGGTCTATGTCGTCAAGGTATATGTCGGTGTGCATTTCGAGCGTCACGTTCTCTTCGGTAATGAAGTCTTCGGCTTTAAGGTAGGCGGTTCCGTTAACCGGAATATCGCCTGTTATTACTATGTGGCCGCGCTCGACAAGTCCCTCGCCTTCTTTCATTTTCGTAAAGTCGATGGCGTCGATCGATACGGGCACGTCCAGCGTGGTGCCGCTGTTTATTGCAATGTCGTGGTTGAAGGTGAGCACATTGCCGTTGACCGTGAAGCGCGTGTCGTTCTCGCAACTTACGCTGAGGTATTCGGGGAATGTCACCTTGAACCCTTTGGCCAGGTTAATGCGGTGTGCGCTGCCGCTGTACGACAGGCGCAGCGACGAGTTCGACGTGGTTGTGGCATAGTAAAGTTCGGTAACGTCTTCGGTAACGTCGTCCTTGTCCACGTCGAACGAAGTCATGTCGTCAACTTCGGATTCTGCGTCCATGCTGGGCACATATTCGAAGAAAAGCGATGTCTCGGTAGGGTTGGTTTTTATCTTGTCGCTTTCGATGGTTACGCTTTCCACGTTCACCGTCGAGGGTTCGCCGCTGCCGTCCATCATGAGCGCGTAGTCGCCGTTGGCATCGGTTTTCACGTCGCTTCCCGGGTCGAGGTCGAGTATCTTGTCCATTGTGATAAGGTCGGTGTTACTGCCGGGAATGCTTAAATTTTCTCCGCCTATCGTAACTGTCATGTCGATGTCCTTGCTTAGATCGTAGTCGTTGTCTACGCAGGCGGTGAAACCCAACGAGGAAACTATTAACAGCCCTCGAAGAGTGTTAATTTTTAAATCTCTAAGTACCATTTTATATTTTATATGAGTTAAATAATCTAACTATAGTTAATATGGCCGCGAAAGTAGTGAAAGTATATTAAAATCTCGTTTAGAAGAAGTTAAAAAATACAAAGGAAATAACATTGCAGCAGTTAACAATTGTTTAAATAGCCTCTTGCTTGTTGCTTTTATTTATGTTGCTGCTTGGGGAAAAACACTTGTTTTTACTCGGGATTCGGAGTGGTTTTTTGCGGAAAATCGGCGACATCGCGAATCCCTTTTGTGACGGTTGGTTCAGAGCGTGTGGGAGCAAGGAAAAAATACAAGGCACATAATTCGAAATATGTCAGACATATTTTAAAATAGGTCAGACATATTTTTCGGGAGGTTTTTTCCCGAAGGAAACCACGCAGACAAATAAAGTGCCTGCGCGGTTTCCGATATGGAGGCCGGTTTACAATGTTATTTTCTTTGTCTGCCCTGCGGCTTTTACGATGTAAATGCCATGCGCCAGGTTGGAGATAGTGTTCCCCGTGCCGCTATAGACGCATAACCCGTCGGCGGTGTAAACCTCCACGCGCGCAACGCCTGCACCGCTGACGGTGATAACGCCGCCATCTATCGTGATGGTCACGCCTTTGCCAGTTTCTACATTGTAAATGCCTACGCCGAAGTCCTTTTCGCTTATATTACTGAATCCGTTCCACGGTGCTTTGGCCAGGTAAATGCTTTTCGTGCCGGTGGGAACGTATAGGATTGCTTCGGCCTGAATGCCGTTGAACGCACTTTCGTCGGCAGAGACATCGGCAAGGCTTTCCCATTTGCAGGAAACCGACATAAGGCTTGTGCAGTTGTCGAACGACGAAGCGCCGAGCGATGTCAGACTCTCAGGCAGGGTTATGGACTCCAGATTGAAGCAATATTGGAACGCGTTTTCCCCTATGTGCGTAGTGTTTTCGGGTATTTCCACGTTTCCGAGGCTCTGGCAGCGGTAAAAGGCGTAGTTCCCGATGTAGTCCGGCCCTTTTGCGAGTTTCAAGGATTTCAGGTTTTCGCAATAGCTGAATGCGCTTTCGCATATTTTGGCTACACTGCCTGTTATGTTTACCGATTCAAGGCTGTTGCAGCTGTAGAAAGCGTGTTTGCCTATGGAGTCGAGCGCACTTTCGATTTCTACTGAAACAAGACCGTTGCATTCATAGAAAGCGTTGGCTTCTATGGCCTTTACGTCGATAGGAACAGTAACGTTTTTCAAACCGTCGCATTCCGAGAAGGCTTTTTCGCCTATCAAAACCAGTCCCGTGCCAAAGTTTACGGATTTAAGGCCCCTGCAGGCAGAGTATTTACAACCGATTATTACTCAATATTTTATAGATAATAAGTCAGAAATATGGTTGTTATTTTTAATTGCACA
>URSZ01000130.1 GCA_900550635.1 uncultured Prevotella sp.
CATCGAGATACCGGTGATGTTCAACTATTACCTCGAGGTTTCGCCGCTCAATTACATACAGTTCTCCGCCGGTCCTTACGTGGCCTACGGCGTGGGAGGCAACAGAAAGGTGCGCGGCGATACCGACAAGGAGGACGCGGAGCGCTTTTTCTACACCAAGAAGATTTTCAACGAAAAGGGCGTGAACCGCTTCGACGGAGGAATATCGGCCGGCGTGGCCTACGAGTTCAGCCGCATGTTCGCGGTGGGAGTGGAAGCCGATTTCGGCGTTTTCAACTTCAACAGCGACGGGGCAAAGAACATCTCCGGCATAATAACGTTCAGCTACAAGCTGCGCGTGGGCGACTGAGCAGAGGCGTGCCTTGTATAATAACCTAAAACCCGATACCATGTACGAATTCATCTTGAACCATCTTTGGGAAGCGTGGACAGTTGTTGCGCTCCTCTTTCTTGCAGCCGAGGTTGCCGCAGGCGATTTCTTCATGACGTGCTTTGCCGTCGGCGCGGCGCTTTCGGCCATTGCCGCTTTGTGCGGCGCGGGGCTGTATGTCACGATAGGCGTGTTCGCCCTGTGTTCCCTGCTGTGCATTTTCTTCGTCAGGCCGTTTGTGTTGAAATGCCTGCATTCGCGCCGCGGCGAACGCAAGAGCAATGCCGACGCATTGATTGGCCGCCGGGCCGTCGTGCGCGAAGCCATACCTGCCGGCGGCGCAGGCTACGTGGCCATCGACGGCGACATGTGGCGCAGCGTCTCGGCCGACGGCAGCGGCATACCCGAAGGCACGGCCGTCGAGGTCGTCTCGCGCGAGAGCATTATACTTACCGTGAAACCTTTAAACTAATAAAACCTAAAAACAATGATTTACGTATTGATAGCCCTTGTGCTCCTGGCTGTGATAATAGTCTCGAAGAGCATAACCATCGTGTCGCAGAGCGAAACGATGATAATAGAACGTTTGGGCCGCTACCAGGCCACACTGAAGCCCGGGGTGAACATTATCGTGCCCTTTATCGACAAGGCCAAGACCATAGTTACCATGCGCAACGGCCGTTACCTCTACACCAACACCATCGACCTGCGCGAACAGGTGTACGACTTCGACAAGCAGAACGTTATAACCAAAGACAACGTGCAGACGCAGATAAACGCCCTGCTGTACTTCCAGATTGTCGACCCGTTCAAGGCAGTGTACGAGATTAACAACCTGCCCAACGCAATAGAGAAGCTCACGCAAACCACCTTGCGCAACATCATCGGCGAGCTTGAGCTGGACGAGACGCTTACCTCGCGCGACACCATCAACACCAAGCTGCGCGCCGTGCTCGACGACGCCACAAACAAATGGGGCATAAAGGTCAACCGCGTGGAGCTGCAAGACATCACGCCACCGCAAACCGTGCTCCAGGCCATGGAAAAGCAAATGCAGGCCGAGCGCAACAAACGCGCCGAGATACTCAACAGCGAGGGCGAAAAGCAGAGCGCCATACTCAAGTCGGAAGGCGAGAAGATGGCCACCATAAACCGCGCCGAGGCCGACAAACAGCGCGAAATCCTCAACGCCGAAGGACTCGCCGCCGCCAAGATAAAACAGGCCGAAGCCGAAGCACGCGCCATAGAACTTATCACAGAGGCCGTGGGCAAAAGCACAAATCCGGCCAACTACCTGCTGGCGCAAAAATACATACAGATGATGCGCGAAGTGGCCGAAGGCGACAAGACCAAGACCGTCTACCTGCCTTACGAGGCCACCAACCTGCTCGGCTCGATAGGCGGCATAAAAGACCTGTTCAAGGAATAACGTCCCCGCGTTTCGGGTTAAACGGCAGGCTTCACAGTAATGTGAGGCCTGCCGCTTTGTTTTCCGCCGCCCCTACGTCTGTCCGTCCCCCGCAGCCGGGAAAGGCGTATAGTGTTCGGAACGACAACTCCGACGGGGCGGGATGTTAAAAATTAACATACCCTCAGAGCGCCTTGGCAGACAAAATGCAGACACGGGCAAGCTCTTGATTGTCAACGGTTTTAAGACGGGCGAAAAAACAAGGGAGAAAATTTGAAATAGGTCGGACATATTTTGAATTTTCTCGGACATATTTTCGATTTCAAGGCACGTGCGTTTTCCGGTTTCTTAAAAAAGTGCCGCAATCCCGCCGCCCCGTCCGTCATTTCGTTTTAACAATTGTCAATGCTGCAGCAGACGAAAAAACAGGCGGCCTGCGTATGGCCGTATAAATGAGATGAATATGTTCCGCTTCCTGCCAAAGCACGGCAGCCGCTTCAAAATATTTGCCCGTAGGCCGTTGCTCCTTTTAAATTAAAATCAGTACCTTTATGTTTCGAACAGTGTGTTGCATATCCGGCGTGCAAAAAAACTATGGATCGCCTGACAAAAGAGCAGAGGCACAGGAATATGTCGGCCAACAAAAGCAAAGGCACAAAACTCGAGTTCCTCTTCGGGAAGTTGCTTTGTAATGCCGGGATAAGGTACCGCAAAAACGACAAGTCCGTAACGAGTAATCCCGATTTCGTAATCAAAAATGCCATGATGGCAATATTTTGCAACGGGGAGTTTTGGCATGGCAGAAATTGGGATTTCAGAAAATACGACCATAGACAATTGCGATTTAAAGGCCAATATCATGAAGAAGCAAATTATTCATATCGGCAATGCTGAAATAAATCTTCTCCCTTTGGGGCAGGATGACTATATTTCCTTAACAGATATGGCTCACAGCCAAATGCAGGAGCATATAATATTTCGTTGGATGAGCCTGAAAAGCACCATTGAGTATATTGGTGAATGGGAAGCGCTGTATAATCCCAATTTTAATTATACCGAATTCGGTACAATTAAAAATGCAGCAGGCAGCAATAATTTCGTGTTATCGGTTAAAACTTGGATTGAACGCACAAATGCTATCGGTATCGTAGCTAAAGCGGGAAGATACGGAGGAACATACGCGCACAAGGATATAGCTTATCATTTTGGCATGTGGATAAGCCCCCGTTTTCAATTATTGCTTGTAAAAGAATACCAGCGCTTGCAAGAGGAGAAGCATAAGCTGTTAGGCTGGACGGCAAAAAGAGAACTGTCTAAAATCAACTACCACATTCATACCGATGCCATAAAACAAAACCTCATCCCAAATCGACTGACTCCTCAACAAATATCCTATGTTTATGCCAATGAAGCGGATGTCCTTAATGTTGCATTATTCGGACAGACTGCAAAACAATGGAGAGAAGCCAATCCCGATTTGAAGGGGAACATAAGAGATTATGCGAGCATAAATGAGCTGATTTGTTTGGCGAATATGGAAAATTTAAATGCAGTGCTTATAAACGAAGGCATTTCGCAATCTGACAGGTTGGTTAAACTTAATCAAATTGCTATCCAGCAAATGAAAGTGTTGGAGGAAGTAAACAATAGAAAATTGCTGAAGTAGTCTTATGAATCCCGGACGCGTGAAAGTGCCGTATTATGCACTCCGGCGGGGCGGGATGTTAAAAATTAACATACCCTCAGAGCGCCTTGGCAGACAAAATGCAGACACGGGCAAGCTCTTGATTGTCAACGGTTTTAAGACGGGCGAAAAAACAAGGGAGAAAATTTGAAATAGGTCGGACATATTTTGAATTTTCTCGGACATATTTTCGATTTCAAGGCACGTGCGTTTTTCTGTTCCTTAAAAAAGTGCCGCAAAGCCGCCGCCCCGTCCGTCATTTCGTTTTAACAATCGTCAATGCTGCGGGGCTCATTTGCGCGTGAAAGCCATCACCCGTTTTCCTGCATTGTAAATGGCTTTACTTATCGTATCCCGATTTGCGAAAGCATGAAAAACCGGGCGGAAAAGCCCGGTGTGCTTTTCCTGCCCGGTTCGGCCATGTCTAAAGCATGTTTGGTTACGCTGTTCGCTCCATTGCCAGAGCTTTCGGAAAGATAATGTTGTTTTCCAGGTGTATGTGTTCATGCAGTGCGTCCTTGAACTGCCGCAACTGTTGCATTGCCAGCCGGTATGAAGGGCAGGCGTCTTCGGGAACGCTGAAGTTGCCTGTCAGTGCGGCTATCCTTTCGAAGCGCAATCCTTCGTTGCCGTGCTCTTCTTCCATTACTGTTATGGGGTATTGCACCGTGCCGCAGTGAAACGGCATTGCTTTGCGGTTTTCCTCCTGTGCGAGGCACATTTCGCAGATATACGGAAAGAGAACGTGCTCTTCCTTTTGCAGGTGGTTCTCCAAATCTTCCAGCGCTTGGTTGAACAGGCTTTGCACTTCGTGCAGCTCGGGGTGGTTTGCCGAGTGCCTGTCCACTACCTTGGCCAGCAGTTCTGCCGTTTGCGGGCCAAGGGTGCGTATGCCGCGGTGGTGAATCTTGAGCACATAGTCGACGAGCAGGTCAATAGGCCATTCGTTGAAAGTAGGGGCCGCCGCCGTGCCGGCAAGGCTGTCGAGTTCGCGCGCAACGGTCTCGGGGTTTACGTTTCGTTTTTGGCACGCTTCCTCGAAAGGAACGTTTCCGTGGCAGCAGAAGTCTATCCCGTGGCGGGCGAACACCTGCGCTGTTTCGAACCTTTCGGCCACGATGTGGCCCACAGTGTAAGTTTTATAGTTTCCCGATAGCATGGTTGTGTGGTTTTAGTATTATGAAAGTCCGAATTTCTCAATGTCATCTTCTGCTGTACCTATTCCGCTTATGCCGAAGTTGTTTACGAGCACCGCGGCAACGTTGGGCGAGAGGAATGCGGGGAGCGTAGGGCCGAGGTGTATGTTCTTCACTCCCAAGCTGAGCAGCGCAAGCAGCACGATTACGGCTTTCTGCTCGTACCAGGCTATGTTGTAGACAATGGGCAGCTCGTTTATGTCGTTCAGCCCGAACACTTCCTTCAGCTTCAGCGCTATCACTGCCAGCGAATAGCTGTCGTTGCACTGCCCTGCGTCGAGCACGCGGGGAATGCCGTTTATATCGCCCAGCGGCAGCTTGTTGTAGCGGTATTTAGCGCAGCCGGCGGTGAGTATCACGGTGTCGTGCGGCAGCATTCCGGCAAAGCGCGTGTAGTATTCGCGTCCGCGCATACGCCCGTCGCAGCCGGCCATGACGATGAATTTCCTTATTGCTCCGCTCTTTACGGCTTCAACCACCTTGTCGGCCAGTTGCAGCACCTGGTTGTGGGCAAATCCGCCCGTTATCGTCCCGCTTTCTATCCCGACGGGCGGCAGGCAGCCTGCGGCCGCCTTTATTACGGGTGAGAAGTCCTTTCGCCCGTCGGCTCCTGTTTCGATATGCCTGCAACCGGGGAAGCCGGCGGCGTTTGTGGTGAACATCCTCTCCTTGTAGGCAGCGCCGGGCAGGGGCGGCACAATGCAGTTGGTGGTAAAGAGTATCGGTCCGTTGAACGAAGCGAATTCTTCGCGCTGTTTCCACCAGGCGTTGCCGTAGTTTCCTGCAAAGTGAGCGTATTTCTTGAAAGCGGGGTAGTAGTGGGCGGGCAACATTTCGCCGTGCGTGTAGATGTCAATGCCCGTATCCTTGGTTTGCTCGAGCAGTTCTTCGAGGTCGTGCAGGTCGTGGCCGCTTATGAGTATTCCCGGGCGGTTGCGCACGCCTATGTTCACGTTTGTGGCCTCGGGATTGCCGTAGGTGGCGGTGTTGGCCTTGTCGAGCAGGGCCATTGTGCGCACGCCTACCTCTCCGGTTTTCATTACGAGAGCCGTTAGCTCGTCGGCCGTGAGGTTTCCGACAGTCGTAAGCGCCAGTGCGTTTTGCATGAAGGCGTGAATTTCCGCGTCGTCGTATCCCAGCCGCATGGCGTGCTCCAGATAAGCGGCCATGCCTTTAAGTCCGTACATTACAAGCTCTTTGAGCGAGCGGAGGTCTTCGTTCTCCTCGCGCAGCACGCCCACTGTTGCGGCTTTGGCGTCGTAGTCGGCGCGTGTGCCGGTCCATTCCAGTTCGTCGGCGCCCGGCAGTGCTATTCCTTCGGTTTCGGCCCGTGCCTTGAGCGCGTCGCGCATTTCGAGTCCCCTGTCAATGCGTCGCATAATGCTCTCGTCGTCGAAGTTTGCGTTTGTAATTGTGCTGAACAAGGCGTCGGTTACGAAT
>URSZ01000131.1 GCA_900550635.1 uncultured Prevotella sp.
CACCTCTGTAAGCGCAACTACAAGGAATAAATCCATTTGACGTAAAACTTTAAGATCAAGATTGCATTATGAATTTTTCATTAAAGATATGGCGTCAAAAGGACGCTAAATCGAAGGGCGCTTTCAAAACCTACCGTGTCGAGAACATCTCGCCCGACACCTCGTTCCTCGAAATGCTGGATATCCTGAACAACAACCTCGTCCATGCGGGCGAGGAGCCGGTGGCATTCGACCACGACTGCCGCGAAGGTATCTGCGGCATGTGCTCGCTCCACATCAACGGCCACGCACACGGGCCGGAGCAGGCCGTGACGACCTGCCAGCTCTACATGCGCCGCTTCAAGGATGGCGACGTAATCACCGTTGAGCCCTGGCGCTCGGCTGCATTCCCCGTTATCAAGGACTGCATGGTCGACCGTTCGGCGTTCGACAAGATACAGCAGGCCGGAGGATACATCAGCGTGCGCACCGGTGGCCCGCGCGACGCAAACTCCATACTCATCCCCAAACAGGATGCCGACGAGGCCATGGACTGCGCTACGTGCATTGGTTGCGGAGCATGTGTGGCTGCCTGCAAGAATGGCTCGGCAATGCTTTTCGTGTCGTCCAAGGTGAGCCAGCTGGCTCTACTGCCGCAGGGACGCCCCGAGGCTGCCAAGCGCGTCAAGGCCATGATTGCGAAGATGGACGAACTGGGATTCGGAAACTGCACCAACACACGTGCGTGCGAGGCCGTTTGCCCGAAGAACGAAACCGTTGCCAACATCGCACGCCTCAACCGCGAATTCTTGAAGGCCAAACTGGCCGACTAAATCATTTCCTAATATATTTCCATACAAATATTTTTGTGCGCCTGCCTGTGAAGGTCGGCGCATTTTTTGCACCCTGCTGCTTGCGGCATTCTATGCGTTGGGGCGGCACACGTGCGGCAACGCGCAAACCGCTGCCCGTAACAGACAAATAAGGCACACTGAAACGGAAACTCGTTTTCAGGCTGTTATACCTGTATGGGACTCCGTAAAAAATATGTGCCTTGTATTTTAAAATATGTCTGACATAATTCGAAATATGTCTGACATATTTTTTTGCACGTGAAAACCGGCAGAAAACCCGCCGCAAAAAAACAGTAGAAATCAGGTACCGGAATGTGAAAAAAGAAATGCCGCATTTACGTGTTCCGCGCGCAGTGTGCGGCAGCCTGCCAAGCGTCCCGTTTCGTGCCTTGTGCGCGCCGCTGTTAGCCTTGTATGCGCCACCGTTAGCCTTGTATGCGCCACCGTTAGCCTTGTATGCGCCGCCGTTAGCCTTGTACGCCCTGACATGTGCCTTGCGTGCGGCACGGTGCGCCATTTAGGCCCTTGCGCAGGCTGCGTTAATCCGTCAATAAAGCAGCAGTCCCGCCAGGCCGCACATCAGTATCATTCGTATGGGGTTGATTTTGAAAAAGTGTGTACCTATGAAAGCCGAAACAAAGAGGAACACGCTTATGTAGAACTGCCACGGGTTGATGTCGGGCGTGCTGAAATTCTCGGCGTTCATCAGTATCAGCGCTGCCGAGGCTATCAGTCCCACAACCGTGGGGCGTATTACGGCAAACATGCTTTCCACCACGCTGGTCTCGCGGTATTTTATCAGCAGCCGGGTTATTGTGTACATCAGTATGAACGACGGCAGCACCACAGCCACCGTGGCCGTCACGCTCCCCAGTATGCCCACCCAGTGGGGGTATCCGGCGTTCACGGCCGCGGTGTAACCCACGTATGTGGCCGAGTTTATGCCTATCGGGCCGGGTGTCATCTGGCTTATGGCTATTATGTCGGTAAACTGCTGCGACGTTAGCCAGTGATAGCGCGTCACCACTTCGCCCTGAATCATCGAAATCATGGCATATCCCCCTCCGAAGCCCACCAGGCCTATGATGAAGAACGTGTAGAAAAGCAGCAGGAACAGAATCATCCTTATTTGTTTTTTAAAGTGCCTTGCGGGCTATTCGTGCGGTTTGACGTAGCGCCCGTACATGTATCCCCCTATGCCCACGGCCAGTATGATGTACACGGGCGACACGCCCAACAGCCATATCAGCAGCGCCGCACCCACCGGAAGCCATACGTTCGACAGCGTAATACGCGCCGAGCGTGCCAGCTTTATGCAGGGAGCTGCAATGAGCGCCACCACGGCCGGGCGTATTCCCTTGAATATGGCTTCCATGGTCTTGTTGTCGCGAAAGCTGTGGAAAAACAACGCTATGGCAAGTATTATGAGGAACGACGGCAGCACGCAGCCTAATGCGCACGTCACGGCGCCGCGCGTCTTGCGCAGCCGGTAGCCTATGTTGATACTCATGTTCACGGCAAAAACCCCCGGGATAGTCTGCGCCACGGCAAGCAGGTCGAGGAAAGCCTCGCGGTCTATCCATTTGCGTTTGTTCACCACTTCTTCCTCAATCAGCGGAATCATGGCGTAACCTCCGCCCAAAGTGAACAGGCCAATGCGGAAAAATGTAGAAAAAAACTGTGAATAAATGCCCATTCTTTACAAGGGGTGCTTAATACCGTGCAAATTTAGCGCAACCCGCTGAACAGACAAAAGAAAAGCCCCCTTTTTTGTCTTCTCCGCGCCGCTGCAGCCGCCTGCTTACGCTCCCGCCGCGCCACACGTTTTACACAAAAATCCCCGTCCGCCGGGCCATTTAAGGCATAAAACGAGGCTTAAAAGGAAAGTTTTGGCCGTGATAGGGAAAAAATGAACATGTAATAGCGAAAAAACAGCAAATCATAGGCCTTATTTAATTTTGCACGTATATGCAAACGCGGTAATTTTGCATACGGTGGCATGTGTAGGAACCATTATCCCACGGCCGCCTGTGTAATTTGTAAAACCAACGTAATGGACATACGAAAACTCATTCTTTCCGCCGCCTTGGCCGTAGCAGCCTTTCCGCTTGCGGCGCAGCGCGTCTTTACGCTCGACAGCTGCCGTTCCATGGCCCTGGCCGGCAACAAACAGCTGCTTGCGGGCGAAAAGGAGATAGAGGCCGCCGGCTACGAACATAAGGCAGCGCGCGCCAATTACCTGTTCAAGGTAAATGCCGTTGCCACGTATTTCCGCAACAGCCGGGAGCAGCACCTGCTTTCATCTTCCACGCGCTCAAGGCTCGACAACCTCGGCACCTCCATGTCGGAACCCTTGGGCCAGTTGGCCCAGACGGCCGGGCAGCTGCACCCCGAGATAGCCGGGCAGCTTGAAGAAATGGGCAGCAACCTCGTTAACGGCATGAACGACATAGGCCGCGGCATAAACGACGCTTTCCGCACCGATACGCGCAACGTGTTTGCCGGCGCGCTCATGCTTACGCAGCCAATATACATGGGCGGCAAGATACGGGCCTACGACCAGATTACGGGCTATGCCTGCGAGCTGGCCGAGCAGAAGCACCGCGCCGGCGAGCAGGAGGTTATATTGAACACCGACGAGGCCTATTGGCAAATCGTGTCGCTTGCGAGCAAGAAACGCCTGGCCGAAAGCTATGTGCAGCTGCTCCAGCGCATGGATTCCGACGTTACAAAGATGATAAAGACGGGCGTGGCCACACGCGCCAACGCGCTTACGGTAAGCGTTAAGCTGAACGAGGCCGAAATGGCCCTCACAAAGGTCGACAACGGGCTTTCGCTCGCCCGCATGCTGCTGTGCCAGCTGTGCGGCCTGCCGTTGGACACGCAGTTCACCCTTGAGGACGAAAACAAGGAGCTTTCGTCCACGGCGGGCGGCAATTCCGCGTTCGACATGTCCACGGCCCTGTCGCGCCGTCCCGACCTGCGCAGCCTTGAACTGGCCGCCGACATTTACGACAAGAAAATCAAGCTGGCACGCTCCGAAAACCTGCCGCAGCTCGCATTGGTGGGCAATTACCTGCTCACCAACCCGTCGGTGTTCAACGGTTTTGAAAAAAAGTTCAAGGGAATGTTCAACATAGGCGTAACGCTCTCGGCCCCGCTGTTCCGCTGGGGCGAAGGGCGCAACAAGGTCAGGGCGGCCAAGGCGCAGGCCGCCGCAGCGCGTTACCAACTCGACGAGGCGCGCGAAAAGGTGGAGCTGCAGGTAAACCAGGCGTCGTTCCGCGTAACCGAAGCCAACAAGGCGTTCGCCCGCGCGGTGAAGAACTGCGAGCGCGCCGAGGAAAACCTGCGCACCGCAAGCGTAGGTTTCAAGGCCGGGGTGATACCTACGAGCGACATGCTCGAGGCGCAGACGGCATGGGTGTCGGCACAGTCGGAAATAGTGGACGCCGCAATCGACGTGCGGCTCACGCAGGTGTACCTGCAAAAGTCGCTCGGCACGCTCGAGTGAACAGTGTTTTTTACAGCTTTAAACGTATGTTAAAACAGAAGGCCGTTCCACCCGCTCAAAAACCCCTCCTCGGAGCAAAGAAAAAATACAAGGCACGTATTTCAAAATATGTCTGACCTATTTTAAAATTCCTCGGACATATTTCAGCCCGCATGAATAAAGGGCTTTAACACATGCCCGGCAAAGCGGACAAACAACGACAGAAACAAAAAAACAACAGGTTCGATATATGGCAAAGATTACAAAAGAAAGGAAAAGCCTCGCAGTAGGATTGCTTATATTCGTGGCCGTGGTGATAGCGGCGGCCGTAATGGGATTGATAATGCTCAGCCCCGTGACCGAATACGTGGAAGGGCAGGCCGAAGCCGACGAATACCGCGTTTCGAGCAAGGTGCCCGGCCGCGTGGTGAGGTTCTACGTGCGCGAGGGCGACACGGTGCGCCGCGGCGACACCCTCGTGGTGCTCGACGCCCCCGACGTGCTTGCAAAGCTCGAACAGGCGCGCGCAGCCAAGGACGCAGCGCAGGCCAAGCAGGACGAGGCCATGGCCGGAACAAGGCACGAGCAGGTGCAGGCCGCATACGACATGTGGCAGAAGGCAAAGGCCGGGCTCGACATAGCCGTCAAGTCGCACCGCCGCGTAAAGGAACTGTTCGAACAGGGAGTGCTGCCCGAACAGAAGTTCGACGAGGCCGCCGCACAGCTTGCCGCAGCGCAGGCCACCGAAAAGGCAGCGCATTCGCAATACCAGATGGCCGTTAACGGCGCACGCCGCGAGGACAAGGCCGCTGCCGCAGCCATGGTAAGCCGTGCACGCGGCGCAGTGGACGAAGTGGAGTCCTACGTAAGGGAAACCGTACTCACCGCCCAGGCCGACGGCGAAGTAAGCGAGATATTCCCCAAGGCGGGAGAGCTTGTTGGCACCGGCGCACCGATAATCAACGTGGCCATGATGGACAAGATGTGGGTTACTTTCAATATACGCGAAGATATGCTCGGCCACATAGGCATGAACCGCAAGTTCAAGGCACGGATACCGGCGCTCGGGGGGCGGGAAGTGGAACTCGTTACCTATTACATGAAAGACCTCGGCTCGTATGCCGCATGGAAAGCCACAAAAACCACCGGCGACTACGACCTCAAGACATTCGAGGTGCGCGCCCGGCCGGTAAAGCCCGTTGAAGGGCTGCGCCCGGGCATGTCCGTAATCTTTCCGCAACAACATTGAACCTCGGGCCCCGGCCTGCGAAAACAAAGTCTGCAAGCATGTCGCACATCAGGAACATATTGGCCGTTTCGCTCCGCGAGTCAAGGCGGATTCTCTCGAGCCCGCTCTACATATTCTCGCTCGTGGGGGCACCGCTGCTGTGTTTCGTGTTCTTCCTCACGCTTATGGGCAAGGGGCTGCCTTCGGGGTTGCCCGTGGGGGTGGTCGACATGGACCGCTCGGCCCAGTCGCGCAGCGTGGTGCGTAACCTCGGGGCGTTCCAGCATATCAAGATAGTGGCCCGTTACCGCACGTTCAACGAGGCGCGCGACCAAATGCAGCGCGGCCGGATATACGGCGTGTTCTACATTCCCGCAGGCTTCTCGCGCGATTTGCAGAACCAGCAGCAGCCAACCATTTCGTATTACAGCAATTATACCTACCTTATAGCCGGCACGCTCTCGTTCCGCGACTTCAGGATGATGAGCGAGCTTG
>URSZ01000132.1 GCA_900550635.1 uncultured Prevotella sp.
CGTTGCGAATGTGTGCCGCAGCACGTGTGGCGAGCGTTTCTTTATCGAAGTTACGAGCGAAAGCCGCTCCTTTACTATGTTTCTTACTTCGGCGGTGGAAAGGCGCGTGTTTTTCGACGTTATGAAAAATGCCGGTTGGCTGTCGCCGGCTACGCTGTCACGCATTATTATATATTGCCGCAGTTCGTCGCACAGTTCTTTTCCGAAAGGCACAATCCTTTGCTTGTTGCGTTTCCCCGTTACCTTTATTGTGCGTGCGGCCAGGTCCACGCTGCCGGTGTTGAGCGAGGTAAGCTCCGAAACTCGTATGCCCGTGTTGTAAAACGTATTTATTATTGCGTGGTTCCTGTGTCCCTCAAAAGTGTCTTCCACCGGTATGTCGTCGAGCAGGCGGTTCATTTCGGATTCCTTTACGAAATAGGGCAGTGTCTTCTGCTTCTTCGGGCCGCGCAGTTTGCCGGTGGGGTCATACCGGGTCTCGCCCTTGGCGAGCATGTATTTATATAATGTGCGCAGCGAGCTGAGCCGTCTGTTCACCGTGGCCGCCGTGTTGCCCTTTTCCAGCATGTCGGCAAGCCACAGGCGTATCATTTCGGAGTCAACGTCCTTCCATGTCATGCCCGGGCGGGCATTCTCGAAAAACTGTTGGAATGCTTTCAGGTCGCGCTCATAGCAACTCACCGTCAGCGGGGAGTAGTTCCTCTCGTAGGCCAAGTATTTTATGAAACCGGATAAAAGCATAAATTCGCTGCGTAGTATGTTTACGCAACGAATTTATGTAATTTTTTTTTCAGGCGCAAGCCTTATGTGCAAATTTATTTTAATCTTCTATGCGCTGCATGCGTTGGATGTAGATAGCGTGTTCTTTTTCCAGACGTTTCAGAACCGACGGCTTGTTGTACTGCTGACGGCGGCGCAGTTCTTTTACCACACCGGTCTTTTCGAATTTGCGCTTGAATTTCTTGAGCGCCCTTTCAATGTTTTCACCTTCTTTGATAGGTACGATAATCATGTTTGGTATGTTTTTTAATTTTTATTTTATTATCTTGATGATTCGGATTTTTAGCGACTGCAAAATTAGTTATACTTTTCCGATACACAAAACATTGGCGGAGTTTTTTTTCGCAAAGGCCGAAAATGTGCCGCCGGCCGCAATTTTCCATTGCTTGTCCGCAGCGTTTGCGCGGCATATATATAATAATGTGTATTTGCAACATCGGATTTATATAATTACCTTCCCGTTTCTTGTGCCCGTCGAGAATAGGGAAGCTGGAATGTTCGAAAGGTGAAGTTCTTTATGACTGTTGTAATGTTTATATTTTGCTGGCAAAAGCAGCGGCTTTGAATGTCTGTTTTCCGTGCACGGAAAATGAAAACTGTTTTTCAGCGCGTTTACCCCACATTGGAGCAAATAAAAAATATCTCTGAGATAATTTAAAATATGTCTGACATAATTCGAAATATGTCAGACATATTTTTTGCCCTTTGAAAACCCGTTTGCGAAACGCCCGAAAAACGCAGACAAATTAGGTAGCTGCGTGCCGGATGTTGCCGGTAGGGATTTTCGAATGCCTTTTTCGGGAATCGGAGTGTTGTTACCTGATTTTTATCGTTTGTAAATCATCTTAGTTTTTTGTAGCTGTAACCATAACTGTCGGTGAGATTTCCGTTTTCGTCGTATTCTTCGTACCTCAGCACTAAATCGGTCTCTGTCAGTTTTACGACCTTTACGGTATATTCTTGCCTGCTTTCTCCCGTTTGTACCATGTACATGATGTTGCCATTGTATGTGTATGTACCGTATTCACCGTATTTACCGTATTCGTCTATGCTGTAATTACTGTAAGAGGTTTCGGTAATTTCCATGTATTGGTATCCGTCGCCAGTGTTTTGCCAAGTGCCTAACAATTCGGCAGGAGGGCCAATCCTTTTATAGACATAAACATAGGGTTTATCGGCTTCGCTGTAGTCAAAGAAGTATAAATAGCCGTCTTTGAATTCGTAGGTGTAAGTAAAAGAGCCCATCTCGTATGTCATTGTCAAAGATGTACCGTCAGTTTCCCAATGCCCGGCTTCTTCTCCAGTATTGAAAAGGTGGTCGGGTGTAAATGTTACATACACACCTTCGTCTGCTTCGTGCCACCATAGGCCGTCTTCGAGCCAATAGACCTGTAACCATGAACCTATCAACGGTGACATGTCGGTGATTGTGAATTTTCCAGAAGGAGTAGCCAGCAGTTCCTTGTCGAATATCTTTATCAACGGGTAGACAGTGTATTCACCGCTTTCAAGTCCGGAAAATTGTTCGGAAAGTCCTTTGAACGGCCACTCAGAAGGTCCTGTATATGTAGCGCTGCTGTATTTCTTGGATATTAAGTTGCTTTCGTCGTCGTAAACGGCAAAGCCTACGTTTGTTGGTAACAACAAATCGCGTGAGATGTCGGTTGAAACGACTTCAGAGTTGCTTTCTGTGCCGTCGGTGCAAGTGATTTCTGAAAATTCGGGTACAATAAATTTGTCGTTCCCTATTTGTTTTTCGTCCGAATATGTGAAAATTAGGCTTGCTCCGGGGGCGAACAATCCGGCCCGCGCGAAAGCCGATATGGAGTAGGGCGCGGTGGTGCGTGCATAGCTTTCTTTTATGGCCGCGTATGCACCGGTGTCGAAGTATTCCAATGCGTCGAACTTGAAATTGACGTATTCTTTCAGTCCCGCGCTGAAGTTTATGCCAATGCCGGTGGCTGTTCCGCAGAACGAGAACAGCAGTTCCGGGATTATGCCTGCTTCGGCCGCGCCTTCCATGGACAGCTGGGCCATTTCCCACCCGCCGTCTTGTTCGTAAGAGCGGTGCAAGCCCCATTCGCCTTCCTTATATTCGAAGCTTAACATGTCTCGACGGTTGAAAAACAGCCCTGCTTCGAGCTTCACCTCGCCGGTAAGGCTGAAATAACCGTCCATGCTGATTTTCGGGACAATAAACAGCGGGGTGTAGGGAATGGGTATCCTGCCAATAGCTTTGTCTTTTATTATGTTGGCCAATGCCCCTGTGCCAGCTTCGCTTGTTGCTGTCAGCGATTGGTGTATGCCGAGCTTGTTTTCTAATTCCAATTTGAAATAGAAAGGGCTTCCGAGCGTCTTGCGCATTAATACCCTTAGGCTGGCCTTGTCGTTTACTTCAATGCTTGCCGATGTGCCGTCTTTTTCAAAATTTTCCTTGTAAGTCTCATCCCAAATCGTGGCATTGGCTTCTATTGACGCTTTGGTGCTTTTTTCAGCTTTTGTGTCTTGTGCTGGGATGCATTCCTCATACAGCAGAATTTGGTCGAACACTTCGTCAATGCCTGCCCGCTCGCATTCGTAGTGCATGCCGGCGGCGTCTTCAGCCACGTAGGTCACCCTTGCCACAATGCCGTCGGGGAACGATGTGCAGTCGTATCGTGACACCACGAGGTTGCCTTTCTCGGGCAGTAGTTCCTCGGGTGTGTCGGGCGCGAAGGTGAACGAAACCGTGTCGGCCCGGGTGATGTACGCGTCGTGTTCGGCGGTGAGTATGAACACGTCCTTGTTTAGTATCGTTGGCGGGGCAAAGAACGAAATGCTGTCGATAGCCGCCAGTGGAATGCGGTATGTGCTGTCGGGCGTGTGGATTAGCTGCGTCTCCCAGCCGGCGTGGTACTTGCCCTCGGCGTCCTCATGCGAGAGCGTCATGCTGTCGACTTCCGATTTCAGGAAAGCGTCGAACCCGCCGTCGTTGCGGTAAACGAATATCCGGTCCTGCGCCTTTGCGCACGTGGCCAATGCAGCCATGGCTGCTATTATGAAAAGTATCTTCCTCATGGCTTGCTGATTTTAAAGTTACCCGACTGTGTTTTTACTACGTACACCCCTGTAGGCATGGCGGCGAAACTGATTGCTGTGTTGCCGCTGCCGTCAGTCCGGGCGGAAGCCGTTTGTTTTCCCTCTGTGTCGAACACTTCGACGGGCGAACCTCCGGGCAGGTGTGAAATGCGCAGCGTGTTGCCCTTGAACGAGAACTCGAATCCTCCTGCGGCTTTGACGTTCTCTATAGCCACGGGGTCGGAGCCGTATGTAAACCTTCTTATTTCGTTTGCGGGAAAGGAGATAATGCCGTCGAGCGTGGTGATGTTAATCTCGTCGGCCGTGAATTTTACAGTCGGCTGCTTGTCGAGCAGAACGCTGACGCATTTGTTGTCTGCTTTCCAAAGTAGCAGCGCGTTTATCCCGTCGGCACTCACGCCTGCGGGGAACAATAAAAGCAATAAAGTGAATCGGACTAATTTTTTCATATCTTATTTTGGATGTTTATATTTTGCTGGCAAAAGCAGCGGCTTTGAATGTCTGTTTTCCGTGCCCGAAAAACGCAGACAAATTAGGTAGCTGCGTGTTTAAAGCGAATTCTTCATGTTGTGTATTTGGAAAAAGTAATTTATGCAATGAACTTTTCAGGTTAAGTATGTCGTGGAGCTATTAATTTAGTTCATGTCGATGGGCATAATGCAATTATTTGGAATAGTGCTTGTTTTAGAAATACTACGAGTGTTATTTCGCTTGTCAACGTATACATTTGTATCATTGCATACCAAAACATTAGGAAAAGTATAGGTGGAGCCATTTTCCAAGGTTGCGTAGAAATATATAGGACTAGCAGAAAACATATTTGAACCATTATAAAAGTAAAAGATCCTTTCAATGCTAAAAGTTTTGTTGTCGTTATATTCATTATAAGTGAGATACCTTGTGCCGGCTTCTTCCCAACCTCTTTCGTACATCCCGTAGAGTTCTTTTACAAACAATCCGCCGTCAACATTAAAAGTGACGGTATATTTTGTGTAATTTCTATACGATTCGACGGGATATGTTACGCTTTCAATTATTTTAATATTTGATATATTGAAAGCCGGCTTCCTTTTGTATATAAGTCCCTCGATTGGTTTTTCGTCAAGGTGTACGATATTCCCATTCTTTAAGACAACATACGTTCCTATGTGATAATCAACAGCATTGGCTTCGAAGGTAGAATAATTTATGTTTTCTTCAAAGAAGCCTTCTTTGTCAATGTTCAATTCACACCTTAATTGTGTATATGTAAAGACGGAAGATAAATTGGAAACGGGATGATATTCGGGTGTCGCATTTGAAAATCTTGTGTAATACCCAAATTGTTTTACTCCGTTCAAGGTATTTTGGTCTCCGCTTAGATAAACATCTATATTAAACCTTACAGCGCCGTCTTCGTATTTAGGATTATCATCAACTTGGTATTTTTCTATATTTAAGTCGAAAATGCTGAATGTTACGGTAGGTTTTGTAATATATCGTATTATGGGATATTCATTTGACATAAGTGTCAAATATATTTCATACGTGCCGGCTCCCTTTTCTTTAAATGATTCGGATTCTTCGGCAAAACCGTTCTTAACGGGTAAAAGAATAACTTCTCTTTTCAATGTTTTGTAAGGCAATAGCGAAAAGAACAGCTCCGAATTGGATAATCCTCTTTCATTGAGGCCTTCTACATTATATGAAACGGCAAACGAATTCCTGTCGGTTTGTTTTATGTCTTCTATGGAAATTCTGACATAGTCGCCAAATAAACGCTTTTTCAATTTATCCCATTTGGCCGCACCGTATCCAACCAATCCGACTATTGCTCCCGGCAGGCCGCCAACAGTAACGGATACCCCTAATCCTATTTCATCGAATGCCATACCTGCAATATCACCGAACATGCCAATGGCCGGTGGAAGTTTCTCGATACCCGTTTTTATAATAATACCTTTTATGTTTGTAAGCAAACCCAATGCAGTAATGGCGTTGCTTAATGTGAAAATGGAACTTCCTCCGCTTGACAATGATTTGGCGACAAGTGCCGAATCGGGAACAGATTGTTCTGCCTGGCTTAATTTTATGTTTTATGAATGTCCGCAAGTTGCCAATTAGTAGATTCTATGTTTGAAGTCCGCCCTATAGGAACACGCACAAAGTTCTAGC
>URSZ01000133.1 GCA_900550635.1 uncultured Prevotella sp.
GTGTTCCAAAACATGGTTGTGGAGCAACTTGGCAGTTTAAACTTTGCTAATTTGGTAACATGCGGACATTCATTAAATTAATAAGGCGGTTGCGTTCTTCTGTCGGAAAAAAATTATTCGATAAATGCGGAAAGAATATCAATATAGAAAAAGGTGCAGACTTTGGCACAGGTAGAGGAATTTCAGTAGGTGATAATTCGGGTTTAGGCATCAATTGCAAGGTTCGAGGTCCTCTTGATATAGGCGATAACGTTATGATGGGTCCGGATGTTATTATACTGACAAATTCACATAATTTTGGAAGAACCGACATACCGATGAATGTACAAGGGCATACTGTGCCTAAGAAAGTAAAGATTGGAAGCGATGTTTGGATCGGAACACGAGTTATAATACTTCCGGGAGTGACTGTAGGCAATGGTTCTATTATCGGAGCCGGTGCGGTGGTAACCAAGGATGTTCCGAATATGGCGGTTGTAGGTGGTTGCCCGGCAAAGATAATAAAGTATAGAGGTGCTTTATAATAAAATAGAACTAAAATTTTTATGTAGATTGGCGAAACAGCTTGCGAAATATAAAGAATGAAATATTTGGTTTTAGGTTATTTCGGTTATAAAACAAATCAATTGGACGGTCAGACAGTAAAGACAAGAGATTTGTTTCGTTTATTAGAAGAAAATATCGGAAAAGATAAGGTTGATTATTTTGACACACAGAATTTTCAATACGGCATAAGCAATGTCTTTGTTATGTTTAAGAAAATAATGTCGTGTCGGTATTTGTTTTATTTGCCGGCTCACAATAATTTGAAATACATTTTTCCGATTCTATTTCCCTTATCGAAAATATTCAGATTTAATATATTGTATTTTATCGTTGGTGGTTGGCTCGTTGAGTATTTGTCAACAAAACCGTTACATAAATGGATGTTAAAACGTATAAACGGAATATTTTCTGAAACGAAACTAATGAAAATATCTTTGGAGGATAATTACGGATTTGATAACGTCACGGTATTTCCGAATTTCAGATTTTCTGTTTTTGTTCCTACAATGCATCATGAAAAGGGGAAATTGAAACTTGTGTTTTTAGCCAGGATAAATAAAATGAAAGGTCTTGATGTTATATTTTCGCTGGCTTCTAACATACGGGATAAAGGTTTGTCTGATGTGATTAGTGTTGATTTCTACGGACCTGTTTATGAGAAAGACAAGGGATATTTTTTTAAAGAGTTGGGAAAGTATAGCTTTTTGTCGTATAAAGGAGAGTTACAACCGTCGGATATAAATAAGACTATAGAAAAATATGATGTAATGTTGTTGCCCACTCATTACTTTACTGAAGGACTCCCAGGTTCGGTACTTGATGCATATATGTCTGGTATACCAATTATTGTGTCAAAATGGAAACATGCAGACGAGTTTGTGGAGGATGGTATAACAGGTTTTATAATTCCTTTTGAAAACGGGATACAGGAATTTGAAGAACGTGTGGAGTTTCTATATAAGAACCCCGATTTACTTTCGGAGATGAAAAAGAATGCTTATGAGGAAAGTCATAAGTATAGCTCTGGTTATGCATGGAGAATAATAAAAAAATATATAGCATAAGCAATGATCTCTGTAATCTGTCCTATATATAATGAAGAAAAATATATTGTAAGGTGCGTAGAATCTATACTTAGGCAAGACTACCCTATGGATGATATAGAAGTGTTGCTGGTGGATGGAATGAGTTCAGATGAAACAAGAAGCAAAATTAAGCCTTACTGTGACAAGTATAAATTCATTCATGTTTTAGACAATACACATAGAACGGTTCCTTATGCAATGAATATAGGTATAAAAGCTGCAAAAGGAGACGTAATAATACGTTTGGATGCTCATGCAATTTATCCAGAAAATTATTTTTCCAAGCTTGTACGTTATTTGAATGAATTGAATGCAGATAACGTAGGTGCTGTTTGTAAGACATTACCGGCAAAGGATTCTCCCAAATGCAAAGCCATAGCAGCAGCGTTAAGCAGCGCTTTTGGAATGGGAAATTCTTATTTTCGAATAGGAGCAGCGCAGATTATGCAAGTCGACACCGTTCCTTTTGGATGTTATAGGAGAAATGTTTTTGATAAAATCGGCCTGTACGATAACGAACTTATAAGAAATCAGGATGATGAGCTAAATGCCCGATTGAAAAAACATGGAGGTAAGATTTATCTTATTCCAGATTTGGTGGTAGATTATTATGCGCGCGACACGATAAAAAAAACAGGAAAAATGTTCTATCAATATGGACTATATAAACCGTTGGTAAATAAAAAGGTTGGAAGTCCTGCTACGGTTCGACAATTTTTCCCAGTTGCTTTTGTACTTGGTATCGTTTTAGGATTTGTGGCTGGATTACTGAATCGTTATTTGCTAGTTGCTTATATTTTCGTGTTGGTTTTATACTTCGCATTGGCTTTAATGTTTAGTTTGAAGTCATCATTTTTTATAAAACAAGTATTTTTCCAAATAATAACATATTTCGTTGTGCATGTAAATTACGGGTACGGTTATTTGGTCGGTTTATATAAAGTTTTTACTCATAAAAGTCTAACGGCAAAAGTTAATAGATAAATCCATTATATATTATGTATAATAAGAAGATTCCTTTTTCTCCTCCTGATATAACAGAAGAAGAAGTAAAATTGGTTAGTGAGGCTTTGTTGTCAGGTTGGATAACCACAGGCCCGAAAACTAAAGAGTTTGAAAAGAAAATAGCAGAATATTGCCATACGGATAAAGCTGTTTGTCTAAACTCGGCAACAGCTTGCATGGAGATGATTTTGCGCGTTTTGGGGGTAGGTTCGGGTGATGAAGTAATAGTTCCTGCGTATACTTATACGGCAACGGCAAGTGTCGTATGCCACGTAGGCGCGAAGCTTGTTTTCGTAGATGTTGCTTCAGGTTCTTTTGAAATGGATTATGATAGGTTGGCTGCAGCGATAACTCCAAATACAAAAGTAATAACTCCTGTTGATTTAGGTGGTGTTATCTGCAATTACAACAAGGTGTTTGATATTGTTGAAAGTAAAAAATCTCTATTCCGTCCAAACAATGACATACAAAAAGCATTTGGCCGTATCATTGTAATGGCCGACGCTGCACATGCTTTCGGTGCTCATGTAGGTGAAAAGATGTGTGGCGAAATTGCCGACTTCACTTCTTTTTCGTTTCACGCTGTTAAAAATTTGACGACAGCAGAAGGAGGTGCATTAACTTGGAGAAACGTAAATGGCATTGATAATGATTGGCTGTATAACCAATTCCAACTATTGTCTTTACATGGTCAAAGTAAGGATGCATTGGCAAAAATGCAACCTGGTGCTTGGGAGTACGATATAGTTATGCCAGCCTTTAAGTGTAACATGACAGACATTATGGCTTCCATAGGGTTGGCTCAACTTAAACGTTATCCTGGTTTGTTGGCGCGAAGAAAGGAAATCATAGAACGATACAATAACGCTTTAGAACCTTATAATGTGCAGGTTTTAAATCATTTTAATGGAGACCACGTATCGAGCGGACATTTGTATATTGTCCGTCTTTTGGATAAGACGTTAAAAGAACGGAATGATATTATTGTACGTATGGCGGAATGCGGAATAGCTTGTAATGTGCATTACAAACCGCTTCCAATGATGACAGCATATAAGAGTCTCGGCTTTGATATAGCCGATTTTCCGAATGCGTATAATCAGTTTTATAATGAAATCACTTTGCCATTGCATACCCGTCTGACGGACGAAGATGTAAGTTATGTTATAGAAAACTTCAAACAGACTATAAAATGATAAGAACAGTAGAAGCCAAAGATCTTCGAATGATAGCTGCAATTCACAAGGAAAATTTCGGAGATCATTTTCTAGGGAAGTTCAGCAAAGGGTTGATAGCTGAATTTTATAGTTGCTTTTTAGGAGATGAGAATTTCATAGCCTCGTTCGACGATGACGGCGAATGTCAAGGTTTTGTATTAGGGGGGGGTGGCCAACTAATTGCTAATCAAGGGAATGATTTTATAAAGGGGAATTTCCTACGTTATGCTGTTGAAATACTTTTTCGCCCAAATACATGGGGCGGAGCTATAAATAGACTGGTTCCTTTTATTAAGCGTTTAAAAAAGAAAAAGTATAGCAGAGTTAATAAAGAAACAAAATCGTCTTATTCTTTGTTGTCAATAGCTGTAAGTAAGAAATTTCAACGACAAGGAATCGCTACGGAATTAGTTAGTGCTTTTGAAAGGATATGTACATGTAACTGTTATTATTTATCGGTACATGCAAATAATGTAAAAGCAATTTCGTTTTATAAAAAGATAGGGATGAAAGAAGTGCCGAGTAATAACAAAAGTATTCGTTTTAGGAAAGATTTATACAAGTAATAAGTGAAGAGGTTTTTAGATATTATTTTTAGCGGTTTAGGACTAATCTGTCTTAGTCCTTTGTTTGTGTTTCTTGCCTTATGGGTAAAACTGGACTCTCCCGGTCCGGTTTTTTACCGACAGGTGCGTGTCGGACGGAATAACAGAGATTTTAAGCTTTATAAATTCCGTTCAATGCGCGTCGACTCTGATAAAAAAGGATTGATAACAATAGGTGGACATGACCCGCGTGTAACGCAGTCGGGCTATTACATAAGAAAATACAAGTTGGATGAATTCCCCCAACTGATAAATGTTTTTTTAGGTGACATGAGTCTAGTCGGTCCTCGTCCTGAAGTCCGTAAATACGTTGATATGTATACGGACGAGCAAATGCATGTGTTGGATGTCCGTCCTGGTATAACAGATATGGCTTCGATTTATTACCGTAACGAAAACGAATTGTTGGAAAAAGCGAATAATCCTGAAAAATATTACCGTGAGGTAATAATGCAAGATAAGTTACGTATAAATTTGGAATACGTAAGGAATCATTCTGTAATGGGAGATTTTAGAATGATACTTAAAACTTTATTTGTCGTTATAGCCAAATAAAAAGTATAACTTTTATATTTAATGTCCGGGGCGTGTAAATGTCCCGGACATTTTTGTTTAATGGAATAATATTATTTCGAAATGTTCTGCGCATGGAGGTTTTAACTATTGTAAATGAAAAAACGGGGGTGGAATGGGAGGCTTTTTACCGGGGGTTGGAGAAAAGAAAAAATAGGTGGGACATATTTTAAAATACAAGGCACATATTTCGAAATATGTCCGACCTTTTTTCGGGCGGGTGAAAAGCGCTTAAAAAGAGGCTTTTGTGCGGTGCCTCTACGTCGTAGTCGGCTTTAACATTTCGTGCCCGGTTGCTTGTCGAAATGTTAACTATCCGTGCGGCGCGGAAATCGCACGTTTGTTCTGTCTGGTAATGCCGCATTATGTGCGCGTTGCATGTTTGTGCCGACTGACGTTGCTGCCGGACAAGGGCTTGGGGCTTTGGGGTGTGGATTGTGGGGAGTATGAACGGGTGTACATGGTTGCGGAAAATGGATTCCCGAGCGCTCTAAAAGAGGCGCACGGGTGCGTTTTGAATGGTCTGCAGTACATTTTCCAAAATGGGGTTTATAAAAAGCCTGAAAAAGGCATTGCGTTTGCGCATTTTTTTTAAATTTGCAGAGATATATTTGCTTTTAATTTATTTCTAACCTAAAATATTTAATCGGTATAATGAAAACAAGCAGACGGACTTTTCTTAAAACCGTGGGTGGGATAGGTTTGTTCACCATTGTCCCGCGCAGGGTGCTTGGCGGCAACGGGCACATTGCCCCGAGCGACCAGCTCACCAAAGGTATCATCGGCGTAGGCGGAATGGGGCGTTCGGGCAGCCATTTCACAAGTGACGAGCATTGTCGCCTTACCGCGGTGTGCGATGTTGACAAGAACCATCTTAAC
>URSZ01000134.1 GCA_900550635.1 uncultured Prevotella sp.
AATAAAATCCCCGGTACACCCGGATTATTAATAACTAAAAAAATAAATCTATGAACATGCTTATTGCACTGTTGGCGCCGCAGCAAGGCGCAGGAGGCTTCGACATCACGTTCCTCGTGATGATAGTTGCAATTTTCGCTATCATGTACTTCTTCATGATTCGCCCGCAGCAAAAGAAGCAAAAGGAAATACAGAAATTCCGCGATTCCCTCCAGCCGGGAATGGAAGTGGTAACTTACGGCGGCGTTCACGGAACAATCAAGTCGATTGACGACGCTACGAACACCGTAATGCTCGAAATAGCTTCCGACGTAAAGATAAAAGTAGAAAAGACACACCTTTTCGGCGACGTGAAAGCTATGCAGGGACGCTAATACGCGCCCGCAAAGTAAAAGGAAACCGCTCCGGCGCGCCATGTGACAACGGGCAGCAGGGTGGTTTTCTGCAATTTAAGGTAAACTAAAACAAAAACGCGCCGTGTGGCGCAAAGTCGGGACGTGCATTTTATTTCAAGAACATACGTAAGGATAAAAAAGCTGCTTTCGCGCGTGATGAACAAGCAGTTCCTTATTTTCTTGTTCTTTGTTGCACTGTCTACCGTCTTTTGGTTGTTCAAGAGCTTGGGTGCCACTTACGAAATGGAGTTCGAAGTGCCGCTCAAGCTTGTCAATGTTCCCGAGAAAGCCGTAATAACCACCGAGCTTCCCAAAACCATGCGCGTAGTGGTAAAGGACAGGGGCGCAGTGCTGCTGCAATACCGTTACGTGTCGCTCCTCTCGCCCGTAACCGTGGATTTCACGCAGGACGAGTCGGACGACGGGCACGTGGTGACACTCACCCGCGAGTACATAAAGCAGGTAACACGCCAGTTTCCCCCGTCGGCACACATCGTTTCATACAAGCCCGACACGCTCGAGTATTATTACAACTACGGCTCATTCAAGCGCGTCCCCGTAAGGCTGCAAGGCAGTTTCAAGGCGCGCGAACGCTTCGGCATATCAGGCCTGACCATCGCCCCCGACTCCGTAAACGTATATGCCTTACAGGAAGTGCTCGACACAATAACGGGCGCATACACGGTAACCCAGAAAGTGGAAGAACTTTCGGAGAACAAAGTGCTTAAGGCCGATTTGCGCCGCATAAAGGGAGCAAAGTTCACCCCGCCTTCGATAACGGCAAAAGTCTACGTCGACCAGATTACCGAGAAAACCGTTGCCGTGCCCATACAGTTCGTCAATTTCCCGGCCACCAAAGTGCTGCGCACCTTCCCCTCGAAGGTAAACATTACATTCCAGGTAGGAACATCGAAGTACAACAGCATAACAGCCGACAATTTCGTTCTCGTTGCAAGCTACGACGAACTTGTCAACAACACTACCGGGAAATATGTCCCCCACCTGAAGACTGTGCCGCCGGGAGCCTCACACATAAGGATTTCCCCACAGGAAGTGGAGTTTTTGATAGAAGATGTTCCGGCGGAAAATTAAAATCGGCATAACCGGAGGCATAGGCAGCGGAAAAAGCTACGTATGCCGCCTGCTCGAAACGCGGGGAATACCTGTTTTCAGTTGCGACGATACGGCGCGCCTCGAAATGACGGCCAACGAATCGCTGCGGAGCGAACTGCGCCGCCTTGTTTCACCACATGTTTATTGCAGCGACGGCAGCCTAAACAAACCCATAGTGCGCGGATTCCTGCAAAGCTCACCCGATAATGCGGCCCGCCTCGACGAAGTGGTACATCCTTACGTGCGGAAACGCTGGCAGGAATGGGCGGCGGCGCAAGATTCGGAAATCGTGGCAATGGAATGCGCCCTGCTCTTTGAAGCGCAGTTCGACAACGAAGTTGACAGCATAGTGCTCGTATCCGCAGCATGCGACGTGCGTGTGTCGAGGGTAATGAAACGCGACGGCGTAGACGCCGAAACCGTAAAGCGGTGGATGGAAATGCAAATGCCCGAAGAGGAGAAACGGAAACGTGCCGACTTCATAATCCTGAACGACGGCACGCAAGACCTCGAAAGGCAAATAGACAATGTGCTGAACGAGATACTACATCGTTAAACACAAATCGTTCGTTAGCTTTCGTCAAATTGCGTGCTTATGCCCGGCAGATAACTTCCCGCTGTCTGAGTTCCCGCCTGTTGCCCCAGTTCCGTAATTTCCCCCGTAGAGGCGCGATTCATCGCGCCGGTGAAACGGCAGCGGGCAGCGCGTGCCAGCGTTTTGTCCGCGTTTTCGGGGCATGTAGCAAACGGTTTTGTGCCCGAAGGGCCATTGGTCACCGGCACCAGCCGGGCGGGTTTTCAGGTGTCAAAAAATATGTGCCTTGTATTTTAAAATATGTCTGACATATTTCGAATTATGTCAGACATAT
This sequence comes from uncultured Prevotella sp., assembly GCA_900550635.1. Taxonomy (GTDB): domain Bacteria; phylum Bacteroidota; class Bacteroidia; order Bacteroidales; family Bacteroidaceae; genus UBA6398. Next base: position 2,378 of record URSZ01000134.1, read on the forward strand.
TTTTTCTTTGCTCCCATGCGGGGTAAACGCACTGAAAATCAGTTTTCACTTTTTCGCACTCCGAACGCCCGTTTTCCTACCCCGGTTTTGCGTCGTCCGATGTCCGTTTACCGTAACCGGCCGATGGACGAAACACTTGCTTCCTTTCCTACCGGCCGGGACAGGCAGAACTGCGCCGGCTTAATGCCGCATACAAAAAAAGCGGGAAACACCCCGATAAGGAAGATGTTTCCCGCCAATCCACGCCGTGCTGCATTTAAAAAAATGCTTTTCTTATTTCAATGCTTTCAAAGCTGCTTCGTAGTCGGGCTCGTTCTCAACTTTTTCAACCAACTGGTTGTAAACCACCTTGCCTGCTTCGTCCACTACTACCACGGCACGTGCCTGAAGCCCGCTCAACGGACCGTCAACCAGCAGTGTACCGTACTTTTTCCCGAACGAGGGGTCGCGGAACAGTGATACCGCCACAACGTTCTTCAATCCTTCTACCGTGCAAAAGCGCGCCTGTGCAAAAGGAAGGTCCTGCGAAAGGCAAAGCACCACGGTGTTGTCCAATTTCGAGGCTTCCACATTAAAACGACGCACCGAGGCCGCGCACGTGGGAGTATCTAAGCTCGGGAAAACGTTGAGTACAACCCGCTTGCCGAGGAAATCGCTTAACTTGACCGTAGACAGGTCGCCTTTTACTCCGTCGAAATCGGGTGCCGCCGTGCCTACTGCCGGAAGGCTGCCGCAAGTGTTCATTGCGTTGCCGTTCAATTTTACTGTTGCCATGATAAAAACTGTTAATGTTTGACATTTCTTGAGCGGAAGCATTCCGCTCTTCGCAAAGTTAGCAATAAGTAACCAAACAGCCGGCATATATTGCGGCCAACCTGCGTGCGTGTGCAAAAAAACATTCGCGGCGGCAGGCTGCCCTGACATTCTTACGTAATACCCGGGGACAAGTGCGCCCGGCAGTCTAATCTACCGGAGTTCCCTTTATGTATATGTCGCGATAGTAAACCTTGCTCCCGTGTGCCTGCAGCTCAATCTGCTCAACCGGGAAAATGGGCTGGTTGCGGTCCCAGTAGTTCTCGAGCACCACGTTGTCGACTACCTTTACTCCGTTGAGCAGAACGGTAACCTTGTCGCCCGTCATCTTGATATAGAAACTGTTCCACATGCCCAGCTTGTTGTCTGCCACCTGCGAGGGTTTGCTCTCGTGTTTCTGGTTGTTGTAGAGGCCGCCGCTTCCTACCTGCGCTCCGACGTCCACGCGGCTGGTGTCCCACATCTGAACCTGCGGCGTGCCGCGCAAGTAAATGCCAGCGTCGGGCTCGGTGCCGTTGGGGTCGAGCAGCCAGTCGATGTACATCTCGAAGTCGCCGTATTTCTTTTTGGTGCAAAGATTGTCGAAACCGCTGCCCTCAAAGCATATCATGCCGTCGACAACTGTCCAGTCCTTGCGCATTCTCACATCTGCCTGTACCTGTTTGAGCAAAAGCTCGTCGGGCGACATCTTTGCCCTCGTTATGGGGTTTTCTACGAGACCTTTCCATCCGGTAAGGTCCTTGCCGTTGAAGGCGCTTACGAAGCCCGGCCCGGCCGACGGTTGTTCGAGGAACTTCTCCACCTGTTTGCGCTGCTTTTTCTTAAGCAGCGGCATACTCTTGCGGAGCAGCTCGCGCGTATTCGTTCCGTCATACTCGGGACGCTGCAAGGCTATCGCGGCCACGGCCTGCGCAGCGGCCTTGCCGAGGTCCTGGTTGTCGATATACTTGCCTGCATACATCATTCCCTGGAACGTGCCGGTCTTGCCTATCTCCTGAAGGATATACGCCTTCTTGTCAGCACCCACGGCGTCTTCCATAGCGTCGCGCAGTTTGATTAGCCTGTTCTCGGGCGTATCGGGGCCGCCCGCGGGCAATTGCAGGTTATAGGAATCCTGTGCCGCCGCACCGGCGCACATCACAAGCATAAGGGCCGACATCGCCCCGCGGAAAAACGTCTTGCCTATAAAATTCTTTTTCATTGTTTTTATGGTATTATTGGTTTTTTAAATTGCATGTAAAGATAACACATAATTTATATCAGACAAACGCACGCGCGCACAAAACATTTGCGCCGCCCCATTTTTGTTCCGTAAAGCCCACGCGGAACCATGAAAACCGGGGTTGAAAAACGGGCGTTCGGAGTGCGAAAAAGTGAAAACTGATTTTCAGCGCGTTTACCCCACATGGGAGCAAGGAAAAAATACAAGGCACATATTTCAAAATATGTCTGACCTATTTTGAAATATCTCAGACATATTTTTTGCCCTCTGAAAACTATTTTGAATATAGCCTATGGATGCAGACAAAACACGGACAACCCGTCGGCCGGCGCCGGAGACCAACGGCCCTTCGGGCGCATATCCGTTTGTCTGCGCGCCCCGAAAATGCGGACAAGTAAAGCGCCGCAATTTACATGCCTGCCCTCGCGGCCCGCACACTGCCTAATAAGAGATAAATAGGCTAAGGAGATTTGCATTTTTCTGTAAAGTATTCTTACCTTTGCCGCTGTATAACCTTTCATAAAGCACAAATGCAAGAAAAACACCCGCTCGCCTTATTTGCACATTGCCCCAAATGCGGCTCATCCGAGTTCGCGGTAAACGACAGCCGCTCGAAGCGCTGCCGCAACTGCGGCTTCGTTTATTACCTGAACGCAAGCACGGCCGTGGCTGCCGTAATAACCGACGAGAGGGGAAGGATTCTTGTAGCAGTGCGCGCCCAGGAACCCGCGCGGGGAACGCTCGACCTTCCGGGCGGCTTCGTAGAGCCGGGCGAAAGCCTCGAGGAGGGGCTGCGGCGCGAAGTGATGGAAGAAACGGGGTGTACGATAAACGAAGCGAGATACCTTTTCTCGTTGCCGAACAAATACGTTTTTTCGGGATTTGAAGTGCCCACTACCGACTGCTTCTTCATGTGCAAAATCGAAAGCGGTAAATCCGCATGCGCGAACGACGACGTGGCCGGGCTTGAATGGATGGCGCCGGAAGAAATAACCCCTGAACGCTTCGGGCTGGCCTCGATAAGAAAAGGCATGGCATTGCTAATCGGGAAACTCAAAAACAACGCAGCAAAATAAAAAACACACCTTTACACATTATATATTAGTTAAATTCCAATTAAAACAAATACAAAAGAATACGGCTTAAAATATTTTATCTACTTTTGCAGCCCGAACACCAAAAGCAAACAAATAATGCAAAAAAACCTCGTTATCGTCGAATCGCCGGCCAAAGCCAAAACAATACAAAACTATCTCGGAGACGACTATAAGGTGATGTCTTCCTACGGGCACATACGTGACCTTAAAAAGAAAAATTTCGGAATTGACCTCGACACATTCCAGCCCGAGTACGAAATCCCGAAAGACAAGGCCTCAATCGTCAAAGAACTTAAAGCCGCTGCCTCGAAAGCAGAAAACGTT
>URSZ01000135.1 GCA_900550635.1 uncultured Prevotella sp.
CAAATAAAAAATATGTCTGACATAATTCGAAATATGTCAGACATATTTTAAAATACAAGGCACATATTTTTTGCCCTTTGAAAACCCGTTTGAAAATCGCCCTAAAAATGCGGACAAAAAGCGACGCCGTTTCTTTTGCAAAAGTTCGCCGCTTTTTTATCCTGCCGTGTGGAAGAATTTTTCCTTTATGGAAGATGTTATGTTTACATGCCGGCGTTGCCGATTACGTCTTTTATGTTTTTCTCCAGTTCTTCGGCCGTTGGCAACGGGTTGTCGTTGTATGAGTACTGCACGGTCAACCGGCCGTCGGCTATGTATGTCCTCGGTATCACTATTTGCGCGAACAGTTTGTAAACCTTGTCGTCGTTTTGTGCAGAGTAGGGAATCGTCAACCCGTTTTCGGTCCAGTATTTGCTCACCGATTCGTGCGACTGTGCGCGGCTTATGGCCGTGAATGTCACCTGCCCGCTTGTGCCGTAACTCTCGTAAAGCTGCTGTATGGCGGCCAGCTCCTTGCGGCAGTCGGGGCATGAAGTGTTGAAAAGCACTATAACCGCCGGTTTGCCCTTGAGGTCGTTGGTGCGGAGCGCTTCGCCCGTGCTCATTGTGACTCTGAAGTCGGGCAGTTTGTCGCCCACTTTTACCGTGCCTGATTTCGATTGGTTGTCTTCGTTGTCGTTTATACATGCGGCGGGCAAGAGCATAAACAGGCAGGCCGCCAGGAACTTTATGGCTTTCGGGATTGTAATCTTCATATTATGGTGTATTTTTATTGAGGTGTGTTGCTAATGTCGTAGGCCGGAACTTAGAGCAGGCGGTAGCGTGAGCCGCTCATGCTTTTTACTATCCCGCGCATTTCCAGCCCGAACAGCAGCGACATGAGTTTGCCTACGTGAATGCCTGTTTTTGCGGCAAGCATGTTAAGCTGCATGCCGTCGCTGCCTGCGAGGGTGTCTGCAACGAGCTGTTCATCGGCTGCCAGCACGGGGAACAGTTCCTTTTCCTGCGCTGCCTGCGCCTTGTTTTCGGCCGCTTTGTCCCAGCACAAGGCTTCGGTCAGTTCTGCCGCCGATGTAACCAGCTGTGCGCGGCCTGTGCGTATCAGTTTGTTGCAGCCTTCTGAGAATTCGTCGGTTGCCCGTCCGGGAAATGCGCACACGTCTCGGCCGTAGCTTTGGGCAATCGAGGCCGTTATCAATCCGCCTCCCTTTGCAGCGCTTTCAACGACCACCGTGGCGTCGGCCAGGCCGGCTATTATCCTGTTGCGCCTTACGAAGTTCAACTTGTCGGGCACCGTGCCCGATATGAATTCCGTCACCAGTCCGCCGTGTGCAAGCATGTCTTTGGCAGTGTTGCGGTGGGCGGCCGGGTACAGCCTGTCGAGGCCGTGGGCCAGCACGGCAACCGTGGGCAGGCCTGCTTCGAGCGCTCCGCGGTGGGCGTGCACGTCTATTCCGTAGGCAAGGCCGCTGACCACGAGCGTTCCGGGCGCTACCGACGCGAGTTCGCCGGTAAACCGCCTGCACATGTCCTTGCCGTATTCCGTGCAATGCCTTGTGCCTACCACCGAAACGACATGGCGTGTGTTCAGGTCGGCACTGCCTTTTGTGAAGAGCACGAGCGGCGCGTCGATACAGCTTTTCAGTCGCGACGGGTAGGCCCTGTCGGCGATAGTAAGGCATTTTATGCCGTGTTTTTCCACAAACTCCGCTTCCTTCTCGGCTTTTTGCAGGGCAGTGTCCATGCTCTCGATTATTTCGCACATTTTGGGCGAGGCTTCAGGGGCAATGGCGCGCAGGTCGCGGCGGTTTTCCATTATCACCGAGGCACAGCCTGCCGCATTATACAGTTCAAGTATCTGCGACGGCTTAATGCGCGGCAGCAAGGTCAGGGCTATGCAGTGGATAGTTTCGGGCGAAATCATTCGGTCGGTTCGAAAAACTGGGCAAACTTGTCATTCAGTTCCGGGCAGTCGGACAGGCGGCCGTTTACAAGGCACACCACATCCACGCGGCTTCGGAAAACCGGGCGGTCCTCGGGAAGGCGGAAAATATCCTGGTAAAAGACATAGCGCAGTCCTTCCTTCTTTATTCTCAGGCGGCTCATAAACTCGTCGTCGCTCTTGAGCGGGGCTTTGAATTCCATTGTTATCCTTGCCACAACGGCGTCAATGCCGCGTGCGTGAAGGTCGGCAAAGCTGATTCCGCAGGAGCGGAGGAACATGTGGCGGGTGTGCTCGGTGTAGTGCTGGTAGTTGGCGTTGTTCACTATTCCCTGGAGGTCGCACTCGTAGTCGCGCACCGCCATCTTCAGTTCGTAGATGTATTTATTCATTATGTTCGCAATTATGATACTTTGTAAGGTACTCGAAACCGAAACGGCAGCGCAGGCAGTCGCGGCGTTCGCAATAGTTCCGCCGCAAATGTATGAGAGCTTGGGAATCGGCGGCCGATTGTGCCTTTATCCCCGTTTCTTCCCATGTGCGGGTGATGAAGTTGTCTTCTGGCGGCAACTGGGTAAAGAGGTCGAGGGCACGGTTCTCGTACTTTCTCTCGCCGCGGTATCTCCCGTAGGCAAAAAGCAGCGGTATTACCGAGTTGAGCACAATAAGGTTCTGTGATTTCGGCTGAATGCGTTTTTCGCTTTCCGGGCTTTTGCAGCCGAAGGTGTAATGTGTTTTCCAGTATTCCGTAACTCCGGTTGCCAGGTTGCGGCGTATGTGGTTCAGGTCGCCCGGACCGGTTATCGCTGTCAGTGAAATGGCGTCGCGGAAGAAGAGGTTTACCAGTTGCGAGATACGTATGTGAGGAAAGTTCTGCGGCCGTGTGCGCAGCAAGCGCCATTGTTCGCCTGCCATAGGTTTGAGCGAGAACTTGTTTGCGAGGAATTTGTATTCCTTTTTCAGGTTTAAGAAATGGTCGTCGTATTCGGCCAAATCGCGGAAGTTGCGCGGCAGCGTGCTGTCGAGCAGCAGCCCGGCCTGTCCGAAAAACAGTGCTTCAAGCTGGAGTATGTTGTCGCGGTGTTTGGCTGCGGCGAGCAAAGGAACGTTGAAAGCCCATTGTTCGAACGCTTCGCCGTTTATGCCGAAGCCGAAGTTGCGTGCTATGGCTATGAAGCACACGCGGTTCCAGTCGCCGTTACAGCGGTCAAGGTATCCGAATATGCGGTTTGTCTTTTCTTCCAGCCTTTCTATGTGCAGGGTGGAAAGCCAAGAGCGTATTTTTATGCTGTCGAGCCTGGCAGCGTACCTGTAACAGGGAGGATATTTCTCCTCGACCAGCAGTTGCGTGTAGTTTTCCTCGACGTATTGCGGAACCTGCATTACAAACTGCGGCAGTGTGCGGCCGTGCACGTCTTTCACCTCGGTGTCGGCCACGGAAACCCCGTGCAGGATGATGTTCCCGTATTTCGCGTCCTTGTCATGGCCGTGGCGGTTCCAGTCGCTGCTTTTGGTGTGCACTTCAACGTTGCCGGCAAACTCCACTCCGTCCAGTTTGATGGTACAGTTTATGAAATCGGGTCCGGAGTCGGTGTTGTGAAGCCCGGTGTTTATGACTTCCAGGGTTTGCCCGTCGGTGGTGTGCAGTTCGCCAATGGGAAACAGCTTGTTTTGCCATGCGTAATGTAATAGGCGTTCCATGGATGGGTGAAAAATGGGCTTTGCCGGGTTGGTGTGCTTAGTGCGTTGCTTATTGCGGCGTTACCGCCGGCGATAATTTGTCTTACAAAGGTAATTCTTTCATTTATAATGCCTATCTTTGTGCATAATTTAATTTGCAGCAGAATGAAATTAGCATTGATAGGCTATGGCAAAATGGGGCACATGATTGAAGACATCGCCCGCAGCCGTGGCCATAATATCGTGAGCATAATCGACATCGACAACCGCGAGGATTTCGACAGCGACGCTTTCCGCAGTGCCGATGTGGCCATAGAGTTTACATCGCCCGCGTCGGCGTATGACAACTGTATGAGCGCTTTCAGGCAGGATGTGAAAGTGGTGTCGGGCAGCACGGGCTGGATAAACGACCACATGGACGAGATGAAGCGCTTGTGCGAGGACGGGTTCCATACCTTGTTCTGGAGCAGCAATTTCAGCGTCGGCGTGGCCATTTTCAACGCGTTGAACAAGTATCTGGCCAAGATAATGAACGCATACCCCGGCTACGACGTTAAGATTGAGGAAGTACACCATGTGCACAAGCTCGACGCACCGAGCGGCACGGCCATAACGCTTGCCGAGGGAATCATAGCCAACCTCGACCGCAAGACCGAGTGGGTGAAAGGCGTGCTCACAGCGCCCGACGGCACGAAAAGCGGCACGGACAACGTTGCCCCCAACGTAATAGCCGTTGACAGCATACGCGAGGACGAAGTGCCGGGCATACACTCCGTTATTTACGACAGCGAAGCCGACTGCATAACCATAAAGCACGACGCCCACAGCCGCAAAGGCTTCGCCCTGGGGGCGGTGCTGGCTGCCGAGTATGCCGCAAAGCACGAAGGATTCCTGACAATGCAGGATTTGTTCCACTTTTAGTGTTATATGAGCCCGACTGACGGGAGTGTAAAATAAAGGTCGCCCGGAGCGACAAAACGGCCGTTCCCGGAAAATCCCGCGGCAAAGTATTTTCAACCCTGTTGGGAGCAAGAAAAAATTATGTCCGACATAATTCAAAATATGTCCGACCTATTTTAAAATATGTCAGACATATTTTTTAGGGCCTCAGAAAGCGGTCGGAAAAATACGGACATTAAAGGACTGCCGTGCCGGGCTGCCCTGCGAAAACGAAACATAAACTGATATATGATAAAAATTAAAATAGACAAAACCAACCTGACGCGCCGCATAATAATCTGCGCAATAGCACTCGCGGCTTATGTGGCTTTCCTGGCGTGGAACGGTTCATGGTGGGGGCTTATATTCGCCCCGGTGATATTCGACATATACATTACGAAGAAGGTGAAATGGGCCTGGTGGCGTCGGTACAAGAACAAGTCCGTGCGCTCGCTCATGAGTTGGGTGGATGCCATCGTATTTGCGCTGGTAGCCGTCTACTTCGTAAATATCTATGTGTTCCAGAATTATCAGATACCGTCTTCCTCATTGGAGAAATCCTTGTTGGTAGGCGATTTCCTTTACGTCAGCAAGATGAGTTATGGTCCGCGCGTACCGAATACGCCGCTTTCCATGCCGCTGGCACAACATACACTACCGGTATTCAACACCAAATCGTACATTGAATGGCCGCAATGGAAATACAAACGCGTACCGGGTTTCGGAAAAGTGAAGCTGAATGACATTGTCGTGTTCAACTTTCCTGCGGGTGATACGGTAGCGCTTAACAGACAGCAAGAAGATTTTTACAGCCTGGCTTACAGGGAAGGACAGCGCGTATATCCCAATAAAATCAATATGGACAGTCTGACGCGCGACCAGCAGCGTACCGTCTACGACCTCTACTACAATGCCGGTCGCAATCTGATCCGTACCAATCCGCAAATGTATGGTGATATTGTAGTACGTCCTGTGGACCGCCGCGAGAATTATGTAAAGCGTTGCGTCGGTTTGCCGGGAGATACCTTGCAGATAAAGGATACACAAGTGTATATCGATGGAAAAGCCATTGAGAATCCGGAAGATATGCAGCTCAACTATTTTGTGCAGACCACGGGTCCGTACATACCGGAAAATATGTTCCGCGAACTGGGAATCAGCAATGACGACCAGATATTGATGACCGATGACTTCAATTATGAGGAAGGGCTTATGCAGATGGGGCTGGACCACCGTGATGCCCAAGGCAGGCTGACTCCCGTTT
>URSZ01000136.1 GCA_900550635.1 uncultured Prevotella sp.
CTACGCTCCGCAGCGCTTCCCACTGTGTTGCTCAACGAAGTAACCGTTATGGAATTGAACAGACGCTACGGCCTGCCGCCCACAATGGGAAGCGACCGCCTTGCGGCAATAGTAGAAGCGCGCGCATTGTACCCCGGACGTAACATACTGGTAATCGACAGCGGGTCGTGCATAACGTACGAATTCATATCACCCGACGGCACATACCTCGGCGGTAACATATCACCCGGAGTTTACATGAGGCTTCATGCAATGCACATAGGAACTGCCCTGCTGCCGCAAGTAAGCCTCGAAGGGGACACTCCGCAAATAGGCTACGATACAGACACTGCCATGCGCGCCGGCAGCGTGCATGGCGTAAATTATGAAATAGAAGGATACATACGCCATCTGCACGCACAACACCCGGACCTTGTTACAATAATTTCAGGAGGAGCTGACACAAAAATAGATTCAGGAGGAGCGGAACTGGTTTTCGACCGCGACCTCGTAATGAAAGGACTACGCCGCATTCTGCTGGAAACAGGCAGCCAGAACGGCGCAATAACTGCAAAACATTAACAATGAACCAACACTTTATAAAACTTGCCAGTACGGTTGCAATAGCAATAGCGCTTGCAACCACGCACGCTATGGCGCAAAACGGTAGCAATTCGCCATACTCCCGCTACGGATTCGGAACCCTCAACGACCGCGCTCAAGGTTTCAACAAAGCCATGGCCGGAACAGCGCTTGGATTCCACGACCCAGCTGAAATAAATTTTCAGAACCCGGCGTCGTACTCCGCTATCGATTCGCTTGCAATGATTTTCGACATAGGCGTGACATTCCAAAATGCGAACTTCAAGCAAGGCGACCTGAAAAAAAACGCGCACAACACAACCGTCGACTATATAAACATGGCATTCCGCGCATGCCGCAACTTAGGAATGTCGATAGGCCTCGTACCTTACAGTTCCGTAGGATACAGCTTCACCAACCAGCAAACAATGCCTGACATCGACGGCTCCGGCGAGAAAATATCAGCAACTACCTACAACGGCGACGGAGGTCTGCATGAAGTCTACGTAGGTCTTGGCTGGAAATTCGCAAAGAATTTCTCAATCGGAGCAAACGCCGGCTATCTGTGGGGAGACTACAACCACAGTGTTAAAGCTTCTTTCAGCGATACTAATATCAGGCAGTACGCGCGTGTTTATTCGGCCGACATAAGTACGTACAAAATCGACTTCGGTGCACAATTCGACCAACTACTGTCAAAATACGACTTGCTTACAATAGGTGCAACATATTCCTTGGGGCACAATGTAAACTCCAGCGCCCAGTTCATAAACGAAATGCTGAACTCCTCGGGCGCAGTTACAGGAGGCGACACGGTAAAGTTAAGCAATGCGTTCGAGCTGCCGCACACATTCGGCATAGGCTTGGCCTGGAACCACAAGGACCGTTGGAAAGTAGGCTTCGACTACTCTTACGAGCTATGGAAAAACGTGAAATTCCCAATGCTGGTCAGCGAAAACGGCACAGACGTGTATAAATCCACCACCGGCGCGTTCGACAACAGGCAACGTTTTTCGCTTGGCGCAGAGTTCCTGCCCAACAACCTCGGTATACGCTACTCCGACCACATACGCTACCGCCTGGGTGTTTCCTACGGAACATCTTATACGCGCGTCAACGAGAACAGCGGTGCCAAAGACATAATAGTAAGCGCAGGCGTAGGACTTCCCATAGCCAACATAATAAACAACCGCTCCATACTCAACATCTCGGCGCAATGGGAGCATATACGCCCCAACAAGAGCCATTTGCTCACCGAAAACTATCTGCGCATTTGCATAGGATTAACTTTCAATGAAAGGTGGTTCCAGAAGTGGAAGGTAGAATAAAGCGGCTTATTATCCCTGTTTCCTTAATAGTTGCCGCCATTTCAGGTTGCGGGCACAACGAAACGCCTATGGCTCCAGCCGTAAGGCAACGCGATTCATTGCCGGTAATGACCACTTACGGCGTGTCGAAACTAATTTCCGACTCCGGAATAATAAAGTACAAGCTCGTTGCCGAACAGTGGAGCGTGTACGACCGCACAAAGCCGTCGAAACAAACATTCATGAGCGGTATCTTCATGCAAAAATACGACCCTACGTTCCACGTCGAGATGTACCTTACCGCCGACACGGCTTACTGGTACGACCAGAACCTGTGGGAGCTGCGGGGACGCGTGGAAATACGAAAGAAAAACGGCACGATATTCAATACCGAAGAACTCTTTTGGGACATGGGCAAACACATTGTATATTCGCACAAATACATGCACATACAAACGCCCAAAGAAGAACTGCAAGGTATTGGATTCCGCTCCGACGAAGAACTTACCGACTATGAGTTCTTCAACTCTGCAGGCTCGTTCCCCGTTCCTGAAGAAAAAGAGAGCGAAGACTCCACGCTGCGCGCCCCCGACGTTCCGCCTACCACTACCACGCAGAAACCGGCCTGACTATTCTCTTATTGCTTTCATATTATTTCCGCCCGTTTGCCCGGGCCAATTTCCCCTGCCTGATAGAATCCGTATCGCCGGGTTATTCAATACAAAATACCGACGCACCCGGCGGCACGAAATTCGAGTATCCGCATTTGTCCGCGTTTTCGGGACGGTTTTCAAAAGGGTTTTCAGAGGCGGAAAAATAGGTCTGAGATATTTTAAAATAGGTCAGACATATTTTGAAATATGTGCCTTGTATTTTTTGTTTGCTCCCATGCAGGGGTTACGCACTGAAAATCAATTTTCATTTTTCCTGCCCCGAAACGTCCCTTTCTCCACCCCGGTTTTGCATCGTTTTATGCGCACCTCGAAATGTTAATCCGTTATACCAAAGCATACGGCTGACATTTACCGCCAAAGGCTCGAACTGCATGTTAAACAGGCCTATACTGTGCGCTCCGGCTTGATTTATTAATAAATCACTGAATTTTAGACCATTATCGATTAACAGCGTGATTTTTACGCATTATAATATTAAATGCGTTGCACAAAAAAGTCAAATTTCCAAACAAAAAACTTCCTTTTAAACACGATTTTCATATCTTTGCACGAATAATTTTCCAAACAAGAGAAAAATAAAAATAAAAAAATAAATTAAAGAATGGCAGCTATACAAACTATTAGAAAATGGGGCGTTGCTCTGTTAGTCGTAATAGGCTTGGGTCTTTTTGCTTTCATTGCGGAAGACTTTTTTCGTGTATTCGACGTCCTTTTCGGCAGCGACAAACGCCACGTAGGTCAAGTTTACAGTAACAAGTTAGGTATCAACGAATACCAGTCGATGATCGAAGAGTACACCGAAGCGATAAAGTTCACGCGGGGTCAGTCGGCACTGAGCGACGCAGAACAAAACCAAATCAAAGACCAGGTGTGGCAAACTTACGTGACCACCAAACTCATAGAGCACGAGGCTGAAAAGCTCGGCCTTACGGTAACCGACGACGAGCTTAACAACGTAATCAGGACAGGAACCAACCCCATGCTCCTGCAAACACCGTTCGTAAACAAACAGACAGGGCGTTTCGACATTGCAGTACTCAAGCAATTCCTCGACCAGTACGAACAAATGCAGGCTAACCCCGACCAGGTTCCACAAGAATACGCCGAATACTACCAGAACCTGTATAAATACTGGGGCTTCGTTGAGAAAAACCTCCGCTCCAGCCTGCTCAACGACAAATACCAGTCTCTCGTAGGCCGCGCAATCGTATCGAACCCCTTATCGGCAAAACTCGCATTCGACGGCGTTTCGTCCAAGAGCAACGCTGTAGTAGCCTCAATTCCGTTCACTTCAATTCCCGACAAAGAAGTAAACGTAACCGACGAAGACATAAAGAAAATGTACGAGCAGAAGAAAGAACTGTTCAAGCAATACAGCGAATCGCGCGACATCAAATACATAGGAATACAAGTAACAGCCAGCCCTGAAGACAAGGCTGCCCTCGAAAAGGAAATGAAAGGGTATGCAGCAGAGCTCGAAAAGAGTGAAAGCGTAGCAGGAATAGTAAACACCAGTAGTTCGTTGATTCCTTACACAACCCTGCCGGTTTCGAAGACCGTATTCCCGCGCGACATACAGAATGCACTCGACTCCGTAAGCGTAGGAAGTGTTAAAGGTCCGTACCTCAACGCGTCTGACAACACCTACAACGTAATAAAACTCATTGCCACCACGCAAGCTCCCGACTCAGTGCAATACCGTGCAATAAACTGCGCCAACGTATCGCTCGACGCAGCAAAGAACACGGCCGACAGCATAATCAAGGCTGTTGCAGCAGGAGCAAAATTCGAAGACATTGCAAAGAAATACAACCAGCCGGCTGAAAGCCAGTGGCTCACAGCAGCACAGTACGAAGGACAGAACCTCGACGCCGACAACACAAAATTCATCAAGGCAATATTGAACGGAACGCCCAACGCCGTGCAGAAAGTAGACCTTGCCCAGAACGTAGTTGTAATTGAAGTATTGGCTCGCCGTGCAATGGCAACAAAATACGACGCAGCCGTAATCAAACGCACAATCGACTTCAGCAAAGAAACCTACTCAAAAGCATACAACGCGTTCAGCCACTTTATCGCTTCGAACAACACACTCGAGGAAATGGAGAAAAACGCTGCCAAAAGCGGCTACAACGTACAGGAACGCAAAGACATGTTCAGCTACGAGCATTATGTGGCAGGCATACCAAGCACGAAAGAAGCACTGCGCTGGGTATTCGACGCCAAGAAAGGCGACATTTCGCAGCTGTATGAGTGCGGCAACAACGACCACCTGCTCATTGTATGCGTTACCGATATTCATCCCGAGGGCTACCGCTCGACCGAAGACCCGAGCGTAAAAGAAGCTGTACGCAACATGGTAATACGTGAAAAGAAGGCAGAAAAGATTATCGCCTCGCTGAAAGGCAAATCGGTGGAACAGGCACTTGCAAATCCCGCTGCCACAAAAGACACGCTCAACGACATAAACATCAACTCGTATGCCTCGGTAGCTTCTACAGTAGCAAGTGAACCGGTACTGGCCGGCGGTATAAGCTTCGGCAAGCTGAACAAAAACTATGGTCCTGTGAAAGGTAACAACGGAGTGTACGTTTACCAGGTAACGGGACGCACAAAGACAAACGACAAATACAACCAAAACCAGTATGAGGAAAGCGTAGCCGAAAGCTACCTGCGCTATGTAGGCCAATACACAACCGACCTCTACCGCAAAGCAAACGTAAAAGACCGCAGATACATGTACTTCTAAACAGATCAAGCGGAAACAGATATGGCAAATCCCTGCAAGCACATGCTTGCAGGGATTTGTTTTTTAAAGCCCAACCTACATTGTACGGAAAGACGGATTTGCCGATTACACAATAGCCAAACTTATGAATGCTTCATAAGTTTGCGCCTTATGCAACAAGGCATAAAACGACCGTATGCGTTGAACGATTAAGTACATAAAACTACGGAAAACCACACGCAAAAAACGGGCATTTCAGACACCGAAAAGTGAAAACTGATTTTCAGCACATTTAACCCACATAGGAGCAAATAAAAAATACAAGGCACATATTTCAAAATATGTCTGACCTATTTTAAAATATCTCAGACATCATTAGTGTCCCGTTAAAATGGGACGAGTTAAACAATTAATCAAAAAGCCCCGGAATCAGGGGATCATTTAGA
>URSZ01000137.1 GCA_900550635.1 uncultured Prevotella sp.
CGTTTCTTTGCGTCTGTGACGAGACGGATACAGCCAAGATTCCGGCTTGCCTGCAATCGCACGACGACGCAATTTTCGAATTCAACAAAGCTATAATCGACGCCACAGCACCCTACTGCGTAGCCTACAAACCCAATGCCGCATTCTACGAGCGCTACGGCGCAGCCGGAGTAACGGCACTCGAAAAAACCGTAGCCTACCTTAAACAAGAATATCCCGAGCATTTCGTGATAATCGACGCAAAGCGAGGCGACATAGGCAACACGGCCAAGATGTATGCCGACGCTTTCTTCAACGGCATGAACGCCGATGCCGTTACCGTGGCACCCTACATGGGCTGCGACAGCGTAACTCCGTTTACCGACCACAAGGACAAATGGACTATCGTGCTCGCCCTGACAAGCAACAAGGGCAGCCTGGATTTCCAAATGCTCAAGGACGAAAGCGGAGAACGCCTTTTTGAAAAGGTGCTCAAGACAAGCTGCACATGGGGCACCGACGAAAACATGATGTTCGTTGTTGGCGCAACGCGCGGTTCTCTCATTGGCGACGTGCGCAAAATCGTACCCAACCATTTCCTGCTCGTTCCGGGCGTTGGAGCACAAGGCGGCTCGCTCGAAGAGGTGTGCCGTTACGGCATGAACGCCGACTGCGGCCTGCTCGTCAACTCTTCACGCGGTATTATCTACGCCGGGCAGGACGAGCACTTTGCCGAAGCAGCCGCAAAAGCAGCGGCAGAACTGCAAGGACAAATGTCGCAGGTTTTGGACAATTTCGCC
Organism: uncultured Prevotella sp.; assembly: GCA_900550635.1. Classification (GTDB taxonomy): domain Bacteria; phylum Bacteroidota; class Bacteroidia; order Bacteroidales; family Bacteroidaceae; genus UBA6398. The sequence continues at coordinate 780 of URSZ01000137.1, forward strand.
GCTTAAAGTCGCACACTTTATAAAGCTACCACACCAGGATGAAGTATATCATCGACCCCGTGCACGGCTTCGTTTCCCTGCCCGACGGCATAATCATAACGCTCGTGAAGCACCCGGTGTTCCAACGCCTGACACGCATACGCCAATTGGGAGTGGAGGGCATGGTTTACCCCGGGGCGCAACACACGCGCTTTCAGCACTCCTTGGGTGCCTATTACCTTACGTGCCAGGCCGTGGCCGCGCTCGAAAGCAAAGGTATCGACATTCCGCAGGACGAACGCGAGGGGCTTTATGCCGCAATACTGCTGCACGACGTGGGGCACGGGCCGTTCTCGCATGTACTCGAGAATGTCATTACCCCGGGTGTGAGCCACGAATACATATCACAGGCCATAATGCGCAGGATAAGCCGCGAGAACGGCGGTTGCTTGGACCGGGCCGTGAGCATTTACAACGGCTCTTACGTAAAACGTTTCCTGCACGAGCTTGTATCGAGCCAGTTAGACATGGACAGGCTCGACTATCTGTGCCGCGACAGTTTCTTTACCGGAGTGCGCGAGGGCAACGTGGGGGCGGCACGCATAATACAAATGCTTGACGTGCGCGACGACAGCATAGTCGTTGGCGAAAAAGGAGTGTACTCTGTGGAGAACTACCTTATGACCCGTCGTATGATGTATTGGCAGGTGTATCTGCACAAAACGGTGGTGGCTTCCGAAGTAATGCTCATAAACGCCCTCGAACGGGCGCGCGAACTGCTGCGTGGTGGCAGGGAACTCTTTGCCTCGCCCGCGCTGAAGTTTTTCCTGATGAACGACTGCAACAAAGAAGCATTCGACAACGGCGACAAATGCCTCGACATGTTCCTCGAGCTCGACGACAGCGACATTATTTCGGCCATGAAAGTATGGGCCGACAGCGACGACCGAATACTCGCCACACTAAGTCACGGATTCATAAACCGGCGTCTGTTCAAGGTGGAAATATTCGACCGCGAAGTGCCGCAGGAAAGAGTAGAAACAATAAAAGCGGAACTTTCAAAAAAATTGGGAATAGGCAGCGACGACATGCACTACTTCATGGACGTGCGGACAATACAGAAAGACATGTACAGCCTGCAATCCGACCAGATTAAGATTCTCATGCGCAACGGCGATATAAAGACCATGCCGCAAGTGTCGGAGATAATACGCAGCGACACGGCCGCACCCGTTTACAGGAAGACTTATTTCGTGCACGGGCGCGTTTAATTGCGTCGCCTTTTCCCCTACCTCTTTGCGTTCTATATAAAGGCGATGGACATCAGTTTACAGGCACATCACAGCTAAAAGAAATAAACGCCGCCAACCTAAAAGAACCTTATATAATAATGTGTGGCGCCGGAAAAGATTGCTTCTCCGCGCCACACATTATTATATATATCCCCGGCTTCGGAAACCGGAATAAAGGCGTTGCTTAAAAATAGCTCGATCCGTCGAAACAGTGCGTGCATACCTTGCACTTTGGCAGGCCTATGGCTTCGACGAGGTGTTCCACCGTGTTGAAGCGCAGCGTCGTCAGCCCGAGGTGCTGGCGTATTATCTCGACCATCTTCTTGTATTCGGGCGAATCGGTCGTGGCGTAAGCCTCGAGGTTCTTGTTCTCATCGCCTTCAAGGTCTTTTATTATGCGGCGCGAGATGAGTTCGAGATTGCTTTTCGACGAGGTAAAACCTATGAACGGGCAGCTGTAAACCAACGGCGGGCATGAGATACGCACGTGCGCCGCCTTTATGCCGCAATCGAAAAGCATTTTCACGTTGTCGCGCAACTGCGTGCCACGCACTATGGAGTCGTCGCAAAAAAGCACGCTATTGCCGCGCAGGATTGTTTCGTTGGGAATGAGCTTCATCTTGGCCACTAAGTTACGCATTTCCTGGTTGCTGGGGGTGAAGCTGCGCGGCCACGTGGGTGTGTATTTAGAAATGGCGCGCATATAAGGCTTGTTCATGCCGGCCGCATAGCCGTAACCCATGCCCACGCCCGAATCGGGGATACCGCACACGCAGTCTGCGTCCACTGTTTCGGTCTTGCCCATCTTCTCACCGCAGGCAAAGCGCACCTTTTCGACGTTAATGCCCTCGTAGCTCGAAGTGGGAAATCCGTAATACACCCACAGGAACGAACATATCTGCATTTTATCGTTAGGCTTGCGCAACTGTTCTATGCCACCTTCGTGTATTCGCACAATCTCGCCCGGACCGAGGTAACGTTCCACCTTATAATCAAGGTTGGGGAACGAAGATGTCTCGCTCGCCACTGCATACGCCCCGTCTTTGCGGCCAATCACCACGGGGGTGCGACCTAATTTATCTCGCGCCGCCACAATGCCGTTCTCCGTGAGCAGCAGCATGGAGCAAGACCCTTTAATGCGGCGGAACACGTTCTCTATGCCGTCTACAAGGCTGTTGCCCTGCACTATGAGCAAGGCAACGACCTCCGTCTGGTTCGTTTTGCCCGACGAGAGTTCGGCAAAATGCTGGTGATTCTTCAGAGCCTCATGCTCCAGCTCGTCAAGGTTGGTTATCTTGGCCACGGTAGCAATGGCGAATTTGCCGAGGTGCGAATTGATTACTATCGGCTGGGCGTCGGTGTCGCTTATCACGCCTATGCCCGCGTTGCCTTTGAACTTTCCGAGCCCGTCCTCGAACTTTGTGCGGAAATACGAATTCTCCAAATTGTGAATGGAACGCTTGAAGCCTTCTTCCTTGTCGTATGTAGCGATACCGCCGCGCCGCGTTCCGAGATGTGAATGATAATCGGTGCCGTAAAAAACGTCGGCTATGCAAGGTTGCGCCGACACAGTTCCGAAAAAGCCACCCATTGTAATTGTGTTTTTGCTGGTTTGTTTGAAATTTGCCGCAAAATTAGCAAAAGGCGGGCGCAAGGCAAAATGAGAAAACCCATTTTTTCAACCTGCCGCAGCATGTTTTTACACCTCGCAGCCCACCGGCAGGATTTCGCCCCACTTGTGACACATTATCACCGTATTGGCCGCAAGCAAAAAGGCCGCCATAATAAATTTTTGCATGCTGTCCGATTAATAAAAACGCACTGTCCGTATTCGTCCGCACAAAACGCCGCAGTTTCCGCGCGGTTTTCAGGGGCGGGAAAATATGTCTGAGATATTTCGAAATATGTCTGACATATTTTGAATTATGTCCGACATAATTTTTCTTTGCTCCCATTTGGGGTTAACACGCTGAAAAATAGTTTTCAATTTTCAGCCCCGTAAAACGCCTTTTTAAGGCACAAGTTTTTCATTCGTAGATACGAATTTATCGGTATCCAATCAATTCATTGCGTTTCCACGTCACCGGTTAATTTGTGAGGCGCGATTCGTCGCGCCTCTACTACAGCATGGGCAAATCCTGCACCGGAATGCCGGAACATAAAAAAGGCCGCGCCTGCAAGGGAATGTTGTTCTTGCAGGCACGGCTATACGTATTGAAATTCCGCAAACGCGGCCTAAGGTGCGGGCGTTACAGTTCCGCGTCGCGCAGGCGGTTGGCATTTTCGGCCACTATAAGGTGGTCTATGCAGTCCTGTATGTTCCCGTCCATGAAGTCGGGAAGGTTGTAAATCGTGTAGTTTATGCGGTGGTCGGTTATGCGCCCCTGGGGATAGTTATATGTGCGTATCTTGGCGGAACGGTCGCCGGTAGAAACGCGCGTCTTGCGGCGCGAGGCGATGTCGTCGACATACTTCTGGTGCTCGTGGTCGTAGATATAGGTGCGCAGGCGCGCCAGGGCGCGTTCCTTGTTCTTGGGCTGGTCGCGCGTTTCGGTATTTTCAATCAGGATTTCCTCTTCCTCGCCCGTATAAGGGTCTTTGAACTGATAGCGCAGACGCACGCCCGATTCCACCTTGTTCACGTTCTGTCCGCCCGCACCGCTGGAACGGAACGTATCCCATGAGATATTGGCTACATTGATGTTCACTTCAATGGTTACATTTTGGCCGCCGGCACCGGAGGAGCGGAAGGTATCCCAACGAATCTCGCCCTCGTTTATTACCACGTCGAACGGTTCAGCCTCGGGCAGCACGGCCACTGTGGCCGCTGACGTATGCACGCGGCCCTGCGTCTCGGTGACCGGCACGCGCTGCACGCGGTGCACACCGCTTTCGTATTTCAGCGTCCCATACACGTCAGCTCCCGTAACGGAGCATATTATTTCCTTAAATCCTCCGGCCGTGCCTTCGCTTACCGACGATACCTGTAGGTTCCAGCCTTTCGATTCGCAGAACTTGGAGTACATGCGGAACAAGTCGCCGGCAAACAACGCAGCCTCGTCGCCACCCGTACCGCTTCGTATCTCGAGTATGGCATTCTTGGAGTCTTCGGGGTCTTTGGGAACGAGGAGCAGTTTTATCTTCTCCTCTATCGCGGGAATTTGTTTTTCGGCCTCAGACGCCTGCTCGCGGGCCATTTCCTTTATTTCGGGGTCGCTCTCCTCGAGTAGCAACTGTTTGGCTTCAGCAAGTTCGCCGAAAAGACGCGAATACTCGTCGCGCGCGTCCATAAGGTTCTCGAGTTCCTTGTACTCGCGCGTGAGCCGCACATACCTCGGCTGGTCGGCTATTACATTGGGGTCGGTTATGAGAGTGCTGACCTCCTCGAAACGCCCGCGCAGGCCGTCGAGCTTGGCCAGCAATGTGTTTTCATTTTCCGCCATGCTTTGAATCGGATTGTAAACTATAATGAATCAATACTTGAATTCGCCGTATTCGCTCCTTATGGTCAGCGAACGCGCGCCTTTTTCGATGTGACCTACTACCTGC
>URSZ01000138.1 GCA_900550635.1 uncultured Prevotella sp.
TCCACTCCGCGCAGCCCCTCGTTGGTGAAGTCAACCGGAATGCCGAGCCTTGTTTCCTCGATAAAGAAGCGTTGTATCTCGTTCAGCGCCCATGCGTGGCGCGAAGCAGGCCAGATGTAAGGACTCTTGTCGCTCTCGCGGTAGGGAAAACCGTTGAGTTGCTCGTCTATTGCCCCCACGCCGTCTTTCCATATCTCGTTTTTCCATTCCGGCGTAGGCAGCTGGTCCTTGAGTATGCGCTTGTATCCGTAGAGTGTTACCATTTGGCAGGTCTTCTCCTCCACGGTCATCTGGCTGAGCAGGTCGGTAATGCGGTCTTCTATGTCGGCTTCGGGGTCTTCGTAGACATCCTTGCGCCCGTTCTTGTTGTAGTCAATCCACCCTTTCTTGTAAATCTTGTTCTTGGGGTGCTTGTAGGTGATGAGTTCCTTGCCTTCGGGCACATGCCACTTGTCTTCCTGTGCAAGGGCGGCGGAGCAGGCAAACAGTGCCCCAGCCGCAAGTATTAATGCTTTCATGGTAGGTATGCGGTTGGTTTGTACGTACTGCTCACGAAGTTACAAATATTTTCGCGAAACGGCGTAAAGACGTGTCGCAAAATGTCCGTGTCGGCGCAGTTTATCGAAACTCCCTTGTACAGGGCGTTTCGGAGCGCCTCGGAGAAAAGAAAAAATACAAGGCACATATTTCGAAATATGTCAGACATATTTTAAAATATCTCGGACATATTTTCGGGGCGGTAAAACAGGGGGTAAAAAACGCCTGCGGTGTTTGTCTGTTTTCACTTTCCACTTTTTGCAGCCCGGCAACAAGGCTTTGTGCTGCGGCGGAAAAATCCTTATAAATAAGGATTGCGGGTGAAAAGGCAGCTTTATACTTTTGCAGCCGGAAAAACAAGAATTGTAAGAATGAAAAGAGTATTGGCAGGCATGTTTTCGCTCCTCGCCTTCACGGGCGCAGGTGCTGAAGGATTTGTACCCGACGTTAATCCGTCGGCCCTCGACACGGCCAAGGTGGTAGACGTGGAGGAAGTGGTAGTGGTGGCTTCACCCAAAGAGAATATCAAGCTGCGCAAGCAGCCGGTGTCGGTAACGTTGTTTTCGGGCGAAGGCCTCGACAATCTCGGGGTGACGTCGGTAAAGGACTTGACGGGCTTCGTGCACAACCTCTATATCCCCGACTACGGCAGCCGCCTTACCAGCTCGGTGTATATACGCGGCATTGGCTCGCGCATGAACACTCCGGCCGTGGGCATGTACGTGGACAACATGCCGTATATCGACAAGAGCGCATACGACTTCACGTTCCTCGACATCGACCGCATTGACGTGCTCAACGGGCCGCAGGGAACGCTGTATGGGCGCAATTCAATGGGCGGACTGTTCCGCGTGTTCACATCCGACCCCCTGCGCAAGCAAGGCACGAAAGTGTCGCTCGGAGCTACAGGACGCACAACGGGACGCCGCATTTCGGCCACGACAAACCAGAAGATAGGCAACAAGTTCGCCTACTCGGTTGGCGGATACTATAATGCCGAGAACGGCTTCTTCCGTAACGATTCCACGGGACGCAAGGCCGACGGCTCGCAAGAGGCCGGCGCAAGGCTCAGGGCGGTTTACAAGGCGAACAACAAGCTCAAGTTCGACTTCCAGACAACATATTCCTACAGCGACGAGGACGCATATCCTTATTATTACAGGGGAAAAGCCCCTTCGGCAACGGGCGGCGAGGAATATCCCGAATACATAGGTCGCATAACGGCCAACCGCCAGGGCAAGTACCGCCGCAACATCCTCAACAGCGGGCTGAACATAACGTACAAGAAACCTACGTACACGCTATCGTCGGTTACGAGTTACCAGTTCCTGCAAGACCGCATGTACATGGACCAGGATTTCCTGGCCGCCGACATATATTCGCTAGAGCAAAGGCAACGGGCACAGACCTTCAGCGAAGAACTGTCGCTGAAGACAACGGGGAAACGCTGGAATTCAACCACAGGACTGTTTGCCATGTACCAGCATATGCACACCACCACGCCCGTAACGTTCTATGAGGACGGAATGGCAATGCTGAATACAACGATAGCCTCGCACCTGCCCGAACCTACGTTCACCAACCCGTTTACGCAGCAGCCGATGACTATCAAGATGAACATGAAACTTACCGACCCCTCGATGGTGTTTGCCGGAAACTACCGCACGCCGGTTACGAACTTTGCTGTGTTCCACCAGTCGGTTTTCAACGACTTCCTTGTGCGCAACGTGGACCTTACGGTGGGATTGCGCGTCGACATGGAGCACCAGGAACTCGATTACCACATGACTGGCAACGACATAAACTATAACTTCGGCATGACAATGGCTCCTGCGGCAAATCTCGTGGCAAGGGCCGATTCGAAAGGCAGCCACAAGGACGACTATGTGCAGCTTTTGCCGAAAGTGGCCTTACAATATAACTTTGAACGCGCAGGAAACGTTTACGTAACCTTCAGCAAGGGCTACCGTTCGGGAGGATACAATATACAGATGGCTTCAGAACTGGCACAAACCAAATTGCAGAGTAACTTAATGCAGGGTGCAAAGGATTATGTGGGCGGCCTGTTGCAGCAGCAGATAGACAACGCGCAAAGCGAGGCGATGAAGCAGATGTTTACCGGAATAAAAAACACGGTGGACAAGAACTTTCCAGAATTTACCGTTCCCGGCGCGAAATCGTTGCGTTACAAACCTGAATATTCCTATAACTACGAAGCCGGAGCTCACCTTAACCTGTTGGGACGAAGCCTGCAGGTAAACGCGGCACTGTTCTTCATGGATACATACGACCAGCAAATTGCGCGCTATTCGGTTTCCGGGCTCGGACGTCAGATGGTGAACGCGGGGCGCAGCCACAGCTGCGGCGCGGAGCTTGAGATACGCAGCGCGCTGTTCGACAACCGCCTTAACCTGAGCGCTTCATACGGTTTTACACACGCCGAATTCGTGAAATATCACGACGGCAAAAACAACTACAAGGGGAAATACGTTCCCATGGTGCCGATGCACAACATGGGCATAGCGGCAAACTATAACGTTCCGCTGAACGCCGGAGTGCTGCACGGACTTACTTTCGGTGCCGACGTAGTAGGGCTGGGCAGAATCTACTGGACGGAGCGCAACGACGTTTACCAGAACTTCTATGCCAACCTCGGCGCACACGTAACGGCCGACCTGGGTATCGCAAGCCTGAAACTGTGGGGCAAGAACCTGACGTGCGCAAAGTACGACACGTTTTATTTCGAATCGATGAGCCGTGGTTTCAGCCAGCAGGGCATTCCCTGTCATTTCGGTGCCGATGTGGTGTTCAGTTTTTAGGTTAAGGATATTATTTCGCGCCTTAATTTGCGTTTACGGGTAATTATTGTCACTTTTGCATGCGGGCCAACGCTCCGGCAGGCTGCATGAAAGGCACGCCGGTCTACGCAGGCCGCACAAGGCAAGGAATATTTTACTGTTAACGAGAGATGAACAAGACTATTACGATTATCCTGGCAGCAGCCCTTGTAATGGGAAGTTGCGCCACAGTCCCCGTAACCGGGCGCAAGCAGGTGTTGCTCGTGAACGACAGCGAAGTGCTTTCGGCGAGCCTCACCGAATATCAAAGTTACATGAAAACGGCCACGCGCTCAACCAACGCCCAGTGGACGGCGCAAGTGGAACGTGTGGGAAGGAACATAGCGAATGCCACAGAGGCCTATCTTAGGCAAACAGGGCAGTCGGGCGAGATACGGAATTTCGCATGGGAGTTCAACCTGGTTAAAAACAATGAATTAAATGCGTTCTGTATGCCCGGAGGCAAGATAGTGGTTTACGAAGGACTGATGAAGCTGGTATCGTCAGACGACGAGCTTGCCGTGGTGCTCGGGCATGAGGTTGCGCATGCCGTTGTGAAACATAGTAACGAGAGAATGAGCCAGCAGGTGCTTTCGCAATACGGGGCAAACGTGCTCGGGTCTGTGCTTTCAAACAAGAGCGCAGCCATACAGAACGTAGCCGGAAAAGTTTACGGCCTGGGAACGCAGTATGGCGTTACGCTGCCATTCTCGCGCAAACACGAGAGCGAGGCCGACTACATAGGGCTTATTTTCATGCGCCTTGCGGGTTACGACCCTAACGTGGCGCTCACTTTCTGGCAGAAGATGGCGTCCATGTCGCAGGGCAGCACACCCGAGTTCATGAGCACGCACCCCAGCGACAGCAAGAGGATTTCGCAAATCAAAAAAGAGCTTCCCGGGGTTATGTCGAAATACAAACCCCTTTCGGGAACGCAGCAGGCAACGCCCGCGCGGCAGGATGTGGAAACGATACATTTCCCCTTTTAAAGAAACAAAATAAAAAACACCGTTTTTGCGGCGGTATCTGTCTGCATTGCGCAACGGGGCGCGGGACGGGGTCAAAAATATGTCTGAGATATTTTAAAATATGTCGGACATATTTCGAATTATGTGCCTTCAATTTTTTCTTTTCTCCGACCTGTTTGTAACCCTCTGGTTATCAGATACCATTTTTGGGCGTAAAAAAGGGCTTTTTCCTTACACTTTTTCCTGCGCTTTTGGTGTCGGTGTTTGTCTGCCGCACATGCGGATTGCGGCGCGGCACGGCAGGGCTGTTTTTCGGGCGAGGGGTCAGCGTCTGTTCCTTACGCGGCTGAACAGGTGTCCCATTATGTACCGTCCCACGGCTGCGCCGAACAACACGCCTACGGCGTCGGCGGCAAAGTCGAGCCATTCGCCGCTGCGGCAGTCGGTAAGGGTGGCTTGCATTATTTCGATAAGTCCTCCCATTAACACGGGCAGCACGACGGCTACGATGAACAGGCGCATTCCGCGCATGGTGCTGCGGCAGCGGTAGTATTCGGTCCAGAATACGATACCCAGTGCGAGGTACATCACGGTATGCGTCCATTTGTCGATAAACTGCACGTCGCTAAGCGGCGTTTCGGGTATGGGTATCAGGCATGCGGTGAATATTGCCGCTACAAACAGCAGCGTAACGGGATAGCGGCGCAGGATTTTGCTCATGATATGTTGCTTTTTGTTTGCAAAGGTATGGTTTCCGGATTGAAAGTCCGGCTTTTGTGCAAAAATAATGTAAGTTTTTTAATACCGGCTTCCCTGTGAGGCGAGTGTTTGCCGCAATTATGTACCTTTGCACGGTTTGAAAGTATTATGAAAAGATAACATACCGGAAATGGACGAGTTTGTTGGCAATGTAACGCCCGCTGCCGGGAGCGGCACGGACGAAGAGATATTGAACCGCAGGAAAATGAGATACAACTGTGCGCAGGCTACGCTATGCGGCGTTAATGCGGCGGCGCGCCTGGGGTTTGACGAACGGGTGCTGAAACACGCGGTGGCGGGCTTCGGCGGCGGCATAGGCCGCACGCACGACGAAGGTACATGCGGTGCACTTACCGGCGCTGTGGCCGGGCTTGGCATATTGCTCGACGCCGACGACGAGCGCACGTCGGAATTGGCC
>URSZ01000139.1 GCA_900550635.1 uncultured Prevotella sp.
CACCTTTGTCGAAGCTCCAAGACAAGCCATAAAGCCTTTTATCCATTTTACGTGAAACATGGATTGCCAGCACTGCCAACGAACATGCTTCGGAAAAAGACGATGCGATGGCTGCACCTGCTATTCCCATGTCCCAATGGAATATGAGCAGCCAATTACTTGGAATGTTCACTAATACGGCTGTCAGAGCCGCCATGTTCAAGGCTTTTGTATAGGTAATACCGACCATGAACGAGCGTAAGGCAAGGAATGGAAAGGAGAACAACAGTCCCCAAATTCGCCCGTCCAAATAATCAATCACAGCATGATAGACTTCCGCAGAAGCAATCAGCTTACTTAGAATAATCGGGGAAAACAGTTTGGAGAACAAATACAAAAAGACAGCAAGTCCCGACAGGAAAAACAATCCTTGAAAAAATGTCTTCCCTGTTTCGGAATAATGCTGCTCGCCATTACGCCGTGCGATAACGACCTGTAAGCCCAAACTGAAACCGAAGCCGAGCATATAGATAGCCAGATACCAAACCCCAGCAAGGGCGGATGCACCCAGTTCTATATCTCCTACATGCCCCAAGAAAATAGCATCGGTGATATTGATAAGTTGTTCGATAAGGATGCTCATCATTACGGGAAAGTTGATGAGCCAAATATTCTTATATGTATAGTTCATTGTTCAACTTGATATGATGCGACAAGTCCTGCTGCACAAGGCGGCATGACACATCGCATAATTATGAATTTGGAATAATGGCAAAACAAGAAAGGACAAACCTATTATAAGCCTGTCCGTTGTTGAATAGCTATGACTAAAATGCTATCCGTTAAGCGTAGCTATATGCACACTTGCCATTTCATATGTTGTTGAACAACTCTATTTTTTTGTTAGTATTGCAAAGATAGCATTTGTTCTTGATTATACCTCCAAATTCTTGATTTCTTTTTGCAGATTTTCCAAAAAACGGGAAGCATGTGCGCCATCCATTTGTGTATGGTGAAACTGAAAAGAGACAGTCAATGTACGCTTCCACAACCTTCGTTTGTATTTACCCCAGATTAAAAACGGATTATTGAACACACCGCTGTACATACCTACAGCTCCATCTATCTCATATTGAGCAAGAGCAGATGTACCAATGACCATGCTGTCCGTTAGGTCATAATTTTGGCAACTTTCAGCAACTTGCTTCGTCAGTCTCAGATAATCAGTATTGAACTGCTGCAAATTATCGGAAAAAGGAATATCGCAAGAACTAACTTCGCCCTCCCGATTGGCTACAATAGAACAGACAGCAAGATTGTCGTATTGCATTAACTTCTTGTCAACAGGATGCTTATAGTACTTTTTTTTGTCGCTTTCTGCTTTTCCGATACAACTGCACATCAACATATTGAACTTTAGCCTTGTTCTTTTGCTTATTTGGGTTAGACGAGTAACATCTATGGTCTTGAAAAAGGTGAGCATGGGCATGGGGGCATTCATCCACAATTCAAATGCATAAGCACGGGTTGTTTCTTTTGGATTTACTTCTTTCATTCTATCATTCATTTTAATTTAATCAGAGCAAAGGTAAATCGGCTAACAAACTATGGATAGAATAAAAGAGACATTATATTGGGTTGTTAAACAAATCAGAATAAGGTTTGCATACGTTTAACAAAGACAATGGCGTATAACCGCTAAATTGTTTAAACTCCCGGATAAAATGCGATTGGTCTGCGTAACCACATTGATATGCAATTTGAGCCAGATTTGCATTTTCTGTGTAATGCTGTAGCAGTTTCAATGATTTCTGGAAACGAACTATTCTTGCATATTCCTTCGGATTCGCACCTACCAGCTCATTGAACAGACGTTCAAATTGTTTTTTGCTCAAACAGACGGTAGAAGCCAGTTCTGTGACGGAAATGGCAGGCATGATGAATAGTTGTTGGATTGCAGAAGCTATTCTTTTGAGATTGCATGTAGTTTTTGAAGTCAATACATCTGTTATTCGAGATAACAGCCATTGCTCTATTATTGTAATATATGAATTGGTATCTTCATAGTTAAAGATTTGCGCAGCCAGTTGTTTTAATTTTGCGTTTTCAAGGTCATAACCGGAAATCTCTTGATTATGTAATAAAGATATGGGCATATTCAAGAAGGCTTTTAGAACGTATGGTTGAAACACAACCACTATCATTTCCACATTTCCATCCGCATATAAATGGGAAGGATAATTTACCTGACCACTGATGCTAAATTCCGATTGAGTGGTTTTCAACTCCGGTATATAGAGCGGTGTTTGTTTGTGGAAAATGATTTGAGGACAACCAATAGGAAAAGTAAGGGTATTCAGCGGTTGATTACTTTTGAATACCCAATAATACCTGACGTAAGGTTGTAACTCCTTGCAAGGCTTGTAAAATTGGAAGTCCTCTTGAATCATATCACAAAGATATGGCTTTATTGCCATACTATATATGACATTGAAAGCTTTTTTATTTAAGACTTTTGGAAAACAATTTAGTGCAAGGTGCAAGTATATATCTATATATAGCTTGCACCTTGCACTAACCATAGAATATTTATTTTCAATGATTTGCGCATTTGAAAATAAAGTGGTATCTTTGAACCGAAGATAAAAGCAGACACAATCCTGACAAGGAAAGTCAAATGTTCTTTGAAAAAAGTGCCTAATTCGTACCCCCTTAAAGATTGAGGTACGCTAAAATATTGATTTTAAGACTTGTGAGCCGCATGGTTCAAGACCCAAGCGGATCACAGAAACGCTGGACAGAAATGGACAGTAAATGTACAACTACTCCTACAATATTTGATATTGTAGGAGTTTTTTCGTATAATGTCTGTGACCTGTCTCCTCCCTAAAATTAGATTAATGTCCAAAATCGTCGGTTTGTTGTCTTAATTTATCCATTCTATAAATCATCGTCATTACTTTTATCCCAAAATTTAAAGGCTCTTCTAAATGAAAAGCCTATTATAAATTTATAAAATATTCATATAATATAGAAAACTGTACTCCCAACACCACTTTTTGCATCGAAATGTACATTATTTCTCGCTTTCTAACCCTGCTTTTAAACGTATCTCCAACTTCCATTTAATAGTTGCTCAAGCATTATCTAAACACAGACCTAGCGCCGTAATTTTACATTTATCTTTCCATACAAGTCTTTTTTGACTTTTTGTGAAGTATTCTTACAAAAAAGAGAATACAATAGAGCCTATCGACCTCTCAAAACATAACCGATATTAAGAGGATCTAATCCCAATTAAATACGAATTAAACAGATGTTATCTCAAAATTAAATTGAATTTAGACCTTGTGTTTGCTTCATTTTCTTGCCCCTACAAAGAAAAATGAAAACAAAACCGCCCAACTTGAAATACATCGAGTTCGGGCGGCTTCTATAAAACAAGCTCCCCTCCGGGGAAATCGATTAATGCAACATCATTTTTTGTACTTTCTTGCTTACACCGTCAGTCAACACAAAGATTACGCAATGAGCGTCGATGTCTTGTTTATTGACCGTCATCATGCCAGCGCCATTTCCGGCGTAAACCGCACGACCCAACATATCTACCACGGTCAACGTGAAGTTGCGGTCGGCCGTATTCATGACAGAGATTTGGTCGCCATTGGCCACAATCACGAAGTCCGATTCATCGGCTGCAACCGACGAGATAGCCGACGGGTCGGTAGCGCCGTATTCATAGGCACCGATGTCTCTCGTGCCCACAACGGCCAAGCCACGAATGTCGGTAGTGGGGACAAGGTCGACATATTCGCCTGTGGCATAACCGGCGTTCACAGCACTGCTGTTCTCGGCGGTCAACGCCAAGTAGGGTACGAAGTTGTCGGTAGACAATACGGTAGACAAAGCCACATTCGATAGCGGGTAGGTAGCCAAAGTCTCTACCGTGTTGTTGTACTGGGCTTTTCCACTGTTGAAGCACTCGTCGTCGATAGCGTCATTAACACCCTGCTCAGCGCCTACGATAATGTTGTTGTAACCTTCGATAGGAGTGCGCAAATTGGCTACCGTGTAGCTGGGATCGCCAAAAATACCGGCTCCGTTGGCAAAGATCAGGTTGTTGAGCATCACAAGCTCACCTTTATAAATATCGCCGATACGCAATGCGCCATCGTTGTCGTAGAAGGTGTTGTTGATCACATATATCGTCGCATCGGCAGATTCTGTCACATCGATAGCTCCTTGATTGGAAACAGAACTCTCTATATCGGGAGTATAGACGGCTTCGGAGGTATTGCCTACAAAGGTACAATTGACAACCTTTACACTTTCCACATTGGAGTATCCCACAGCTGCATCGGAAGTCGAAATCGCTGTTCCCGCTCCCGGCACATCATTGCGATAGAAAGTACAGTTTTCTACCAGCAGCGACCCAGCATCGCCATTGTTTACACCGGCTTGTATAAGGGCGGCACCCGTACCATAATTACTGTACACATAGTTGCCGTCGAAATAGGAGTTGCGCACGGTCACATCTTTGGCGCGAGCGCATATACCCGAACCTCCTGAGCCCGACTCGTTGTCGATAAACTGGCAGCTGTCTACCACCAACGTATTACCGGCAAAGTAAAGGCCTCCGGCCGGTTGATAAGTAACTTGGCGACCATTGAGGAAAGTAAGGCCTTTTACCGTAAGGTTGCAACCGGTCGCGGCACGCATAATACGAGCGCCCTCACCGCCGTCCTTACCAGCTTGTAAAGCGGCGCGAAGCGTCGTATTTTCCCCAATAATAGTTACGTTTTTGTTCTCACCGAAATCCAATTGGCCGCCCGTATCGAAAGTAGTATTGGCTTCCAAATAGATAATGGTCTCTTCGTTCTCTTTTACACTGGCTACCGCATATTGCAAGGTTTTATAAGCGGTTTCCCACGAAGCGCCGTTGTAACTGTCGTTACCCGTCGAGGCGCTCACATAGATTTCTGTGGCCGCAAAGGCGTTCATACCGAAACAGCCGGCCAACAATCCTACAAATAATACTTTTTTGTTCATACGTTTTAATTGTTATCTTTGATTTATAAAATTACTTTTTTGGTGATTTGCGAAGTTCCGTTATTAGCTACGACCAACAACACGCCGTGCGGAAGGGCGCTCCCGTCGATGACAGCCGTTTGTTGCACCTTCATGGCAGCTACCTGGCGGCCGTCGATTTGTACCAAACGTACCTCGAAGGCGGCATCGGTATGATTCTCGACAACCACGTTACCGGCCTGTACATAGACCGTGAGTTCATCGCTCAATTCGTTACCTGCTATACCGGTGGGATCGTCGTCATCGACATACTCATACGCACCTATATCGACATAACCGTCTTCACGGGTAGTGCCCACGACGTCGAACTCGGGCACGATGTTCTCCTCGGCAACCAAATATTCGTTGGCACCGGCATTCACAAGCGG
>URSZ01000140.1 GCA_900550635.1 uncultured Prevotella sp.
CGGCGTATGCTTTCGTGTCAAAGGCAGCAACGTGCAGCCCGACGTTTAATTCGTCGCAAAGCCTGCGCACGAATGCCTCGTCGCGTTCAGATTCTTCGCCGCGCAAATGGAAATTACAATGAGCCGCCTCGCATTGGTAGCCGAGCGAAAGCATTACTCTCAAAAGAGCCACCGAATCAGCTCCGCCGCTCAAGGCTATAAGCACGGGAGTGTCTTTGCCCGGCAGGGAATGGCGGGTTATCGTTCTCGAAACTTTCTCTTTAAAGTCCATTTCTTTGGTAAATTTCATTTACGGCACGGGCGGCTGCTTTTGCCGGCGTTTATGATTTTGGCGGATATTTGCGGTTCCAGATTCTTTCCATGCGTTCTTTCATCCGGCTTTCCGAAGGATTGTCCTGAGGCGTCCAGAACACGGTGTTTTTAATCTCGTCGGGAAGGTATTGCTGGTTTACAAAGTTTCCTTCGTAGTCGTGCGCGTATTTATATCCTTTTGAGTAGCCGAGCTTTTTCATTAGGTCGGTGGGTGCGTTCCTCAAATGCAACGGAACAGGCAGGTTGCCGCTTTGCCTTACTTTTTCCAGGGCTGCTCCAATGCCCATGTATCCCGAGTTGCTTTTGGGCGAGGTTGCAAGGTACACTGTAGCTTCGGCCAGCGGTATTCTCCCTTCGGGCCAGCCTATTTTCATGACGGCGTCGAATGCGGCATTGGCCAGGAGCAGCGCGTTTGGATTTGCCAGTCCTATGTCTTCGCTTGCCGAAATGATTAACCTGCGCGCAATGAAAGCCGGGTCTTCGCCGCCTTCAATCATGCGTGCCAGCCAGTACAGGGCGGCGTCGGGGTCGCTGCCCCGTATGCTTTTTATAAAGGCAGATATTATGTCGTAGTGCATTTCGCCGTTCTTGTCGTAGGCGGCAGGGTTTTGCTGCAGGCGTTCTTCAACCTTGCTGTCGGTAATGACAATCTTTCCTTCGAGCTCGGCACTGACGAGCAATTCCAGAATGTTGAGGAATTTGCGTGCGTCGCCGCCGCTGTAGCGCAGCATTGCGGCAGTTTCGCGCACTTCGATGTCGCGCTCGCACAGTTCGCTGTCTTCGTGGAGCACGCGGTCGAGCAGTCGCAGCAGGTCGTCGTCGTTCAGCGGGTTGAGCACATATACCTGGCAGCGCGAAAGCAAAGGGCGGATAACTTCGAACGACGGGTTTTCGGTTGTCGCTCCGATAAGGGTTACCGTGCCGTTCTCCACGGCTCCGAGCAGGGAGTCCTGCTGCGATTTCGAGAAGCGGTGTATTTCGTCGATGAAAAGGATGGGGCTTGCCGTGTTGAAAAAGCTCTCCCGCCCTGCGCGCTCGATTACTTCGCGCACGTCTTTAACCCCGCTTGTAACGGCACTCAGGGTGTAAAACGGCACTTCCAGCTTGCGCGCTATTATCTTTGCAAGCGTTGTCTTGCCTACTCCGGGAGGGCCCCACAGGATGAAAGAACTAATGCGGCCGCTTTCGAGCATGCGGCGCAGCACGCCGCCTTTGCCTACTAAATGTTCCTGGCCCACGTAGCTGTCGAGCGAAGTAGGGCGCATTCTCTCTGCCAAAGGAGTTTCCATTGCGTTTTCGTTTACCGCAAAATTACAATAAAAAAGCAAACCCAGCCTTTTAAAGCGAATATATCGCCAGGCTTGTGTCAGGTTTTCGCATACGAAGGCATTATGCTGAGCGTGCAGGTAAACATAAAACACGCCGTGGGTAAGCCGGCACTTTTATGATACGGACAAAGGATGACGGTTTTCGAGGTAAAGTAAAACAGCGTCCGGTTTCCGGATTTTTTAACCCTTTAAAAAGAGGCTAAAAAATATGTCTGACATATTTTGAAATAGGTCAGACATATTTTGAATTATGTGCCTTGTATTTTTTCTTTGCTCCCGTGCTGGGCGAGCGTGCCGGGAATCAGTTTCCGCTTCCACGGCGCGGGAAACGCCGTTTTTCACGCCCGGTTTCCGTCTCCCGCCCTGGACGCACGACCTTTTCCCTTGTACGGCGCCTTTTCTTTTTCAGCCATAAGTAATACCCGCTGACGGGCAGGATTCCGCCGATTAAAGAGGCCAGGAAGTAAAGCACCTTTGTTGCCATTCCGCCCCAGGTGCCGGTGTGGAAAGAGTAAAGCCACCCTTTCATCTTCTGCGCCCTGGGGGTGTCGTCGTGAGATGTTATGGAGGTGATTTCCCCGGTATGGGCGTCGAACAGTGCCGTGTCGCGGCTACGCATGTTCCCTGGCTTGTCGATAAGGGCTTTTCCTGTTGTCAGTGAAATGGAGGCATAGGAGGGATAGCGGGCCTTGAGCTCTGATAACACGTTGTCCCATATCGCATAATCGAATTCCGTATTTTTCCCCTGTTTATTCTTGTCACGTTGTTGCGGGGCGGGGCTGGAGGAACGGGCGGCCGATACCCCGAACATCCCGTAAACGGCCGTGCGGTACCACTGGAACGACCACGTAAGCCCCGTAAGGGCCATGACAAGCAGGAAAATTGCGGCGTATATGCCCAGGGAGACGTGGCTGTCGTACCAGAAGCGCCGCCAACCTTTAGTGCACGATACGGCAAGGCGTGATTTTAATGCCTTGCCCGTGCGTGGAACCCATACCACTATACCGGTAATGAGGATTATGACCATTAACAGGGTAGTGACGCCAACGATAACTTTTCCCGCCGACTTCGCCCCTTTATAGGCCGGCGCGTCCATTAGCCACCGGTGGAGTTTGCGCATGGTCTGGAAAAACGTGAGGCTCTTGGCCCATCCGTTGACTTCCCCGGTATACGGGTTCACACTCAGCGAGCGTTTCCCGGTGCCTTTGAATGTGGCCATGCAGGCGGCGTCCCGTTTGGCCGGAAGTTGCAGCGACTGCAGCTCCAGCGAGTCTGTAACCTGACGGCGGATAGAGGCGGCTATGCTTGAAGGTGGCAGCGGGGCATTACCTTCCGTGTATTCTACTTTATAGATTTCAGGATGGAGGCTTTCCGTTATTTCACGCTCGAAAACGAGGGCTGCCCCCGTGAGGCAGATAACTGTAATTATCAGCCCGGCGGGTAGGGACAGCCACAAGTGTATTTTACGGAACGCTCTGTTCATGGTGTGTATGGTGGAGAATTTTATTGTTGCTTTAACAGGCTTACGCCATGGATTGACTCAGTGTCGACCTCCGTGCCGCGTGTGGCTGTGCCGTCTTTGCTGATGGTGTAGAGGGCAGGCAGCCTGCTGTCGGTGGTCTCCACTTCAAATGTGATGGTGTTGCCGTCAGTGTCGGCTGCGTATGCGAGGGCGATGTCGTTTATTGTGTCCGCGTCGGGCAGGCCTGTGACGGGGGTGTATTGCTTGGTTTTTACGTCGAAGATTCCGAACGTCTTGTGCGACCCTTCTTCGAAACCTGCTTTTCCCGCTTGGGTATAGAGTTGCAGGCAGAACTTGTTGTCGCCTATGTAGAAGCATTTCCACATGTAATGGCCGGTTACGTCGGTAAGGTTCACGTAGTAGTCGTCGTCGATGGCCACCGGCTTGCCGCCCTCTATGTTGTTCCCGCTTATGCGCAGTACGGCCGACGGTACGTCGGGCGCTGTTTCCCCGGAGTTCTTTGTGCCTTGGCAGAACAGGTAAATCTCATCTCCCAACACCTCTATGCCCGTCTCTGTGCGCGAGCGCAGGTTGCCTTTTATCTGTCCGGCTTCCTCACCCGCGTGGTCTGCACTCTTGCGTACAATCATGTGCTGGTATTTCAGGTATTCTTTGTCGCTATCATAGGGGTCGAATTCATATACGCCCAAATAGAGGTTGTTTGCCAAGTCAGTGCTGTAGGTTGCTTTGGCTTTGGCACCGGCAGTACCGTCTTGTACCAAATGTTTGGTATTGTAGGCCAGCAGAACATAGTTGCCGAACTCGGCTATGTCGCCCACGCCCCAGGTCTCGCCTTCCATTTTACTCTGCGGCTCCTTGGTCATGTCGTCGCAGTCGATTATTCCGTCTACAACAGCCGCGCTGAAGCTGTTCAATTCAATGAATTTCACCCGCTCGTAATGGTTATAGTCGGTAGCTTGGTCGGACATGCCTATCAGATAGTTCTTAAAGAAACCGCGGGCCTTCACGTCGCCGTCCAGGGCTACGCCGTTTCCGTGCTGGGTGAGTTTCCCATCTACCAGCTTCCATGCCTTCGTTATGTAGTCTGATGAGGAACCTCCCTGCGACGGATAGTTCATGCCTATCAGAATCTTATTATTGTAATTTACGAAGTCGGGGTTGTTTCCGCTGAAGAAGATACGTCCGTTCGGGTTTGCCGGGTCGAGCGTCCCGGTTGTCTGGTCGTCTGTCGTCTGCAAATAGGCGCCGTTGTTTTCTCCCGACCCGCTCATTACCACGTATTGTTGGAGCTGCCGCCGCTGCCTGTTCCGCCGGGCTCGTCTTCGCTGCACGCACCCAGGGCACATGCGCACAAAGCTAAACTGAAAAGTTTGAGATAGGTTTTCATTTGCGTTTTGCGTTTTAAGTTTTACGTTTTATGTTATTTGTTTGCTATTTAGTGAAGTTATACCCGAATTTGACGGCAAAGGCCCGTCCCGGTTTCTGCATTTTGTAGTTGTCGTACAGGCGGGCGTTGAAGATATTGGTACATTCCGCAGATACGGTGAACTCCGACTTTTTCCCGAAATTGTAGCTCACGAAAAGGTCGTGCGAGAATTGTGTAGGCACGTCAAGTTCGGGATTGTTGTAGGTGTTCCATTCGTAACTGAACTTCTGTATGTAGCTCATTATGTAATGAATGTCAAGCATGGAACCTTTCAAGAAGATATCGCGCAGCGTGATTCCGGCCTCTGCGTTGCCGTACATATAGGGAATGGCCGGAATACGTTCCTTGTAGTTTTTACTCTCCCGCTGCGTGCCCGCCACGTATCTGGTCATGCTCCGCATGTCGATATAGCTGAAATTTCCGCTGATGAAGAAAAGATCGGCGAACGCATAGCGGATGCCGAAATCTCCGCCGAGGTTGCGGACTCCGCCGTCATTCTTCGAAGAGGCGCGTCCGTTGTCGTTGTTCGTGGTTCGCCGGATATAGTCGTCTATCTCGCGGTACTGGAAGGCTGCGTCTATCGTCAGGCGATGGTTGCCCGCGTCTATCGGGCTGGCTGTAACGCCGACGTTGATATTGTTGCTCGTTTCCGGCTTCAGGCTCGAATTTCCCCGTTCGATGTCGTCTCCCGTACCGAACAGTTCGCGGCTGGTGGGCAGGCGGAGCGCA
>URSZ01000141.1 GCA_900550635.1 uncultured Prevotella sp.
CGTAAGCGGCTTTCAGCTCGCTTATCACGGTGTTGACAACCTCGCTGTTCTTTTCGGGAGCAGCTTCGTACTTGTCTAATGCGGCATAAGCCTCTTCGGAATAGGTGTTGAGCGCGTCGTTGGGAAAGTCGCCCACAAGGTCGCCCGACATGAGGTTTTTCATGTTGAGCTTGGCCATTGCTATTGCCGAGTCGGCAGAGTTTACATTGTAGAAGCCGTTTATGCCGCTGTTGAGCAGGTCGATTGTTTCCTGCGTAGCCTTGCCGGCAACGAGTTCATCATAGCCCTTGACGATAGCGTCGTACAGCTCGTCGCTTATAACCTTGTAGCTTGCGCTCTGGGTGAGCGAGTTGGGGTCAACGCCTGTAATGGGCAGGAGGTTGACTTCGGAGTACTCGGTCATAGCGTGGTTGTTGAGCTGGTTGTTGGGAATGCATGCGAGGATTTCGAAGCGCACGTATTTGTATCCCTTCAGGCCGTTGACGATAACGTAAACGGGGTCGGTGGAGTGGTTGTTGAAGTCGCGCGTGGAGATGTCTTCCTTCTCGAGAATGGGAATGATTTCTTTCCATTCGCTCGCGTCGTTGCTTACCGATACGCGCAGTTTCGACGCTGTGCGGTGCCATGTGGCGTCGTTACGCTCCTCGTAGTAGAATGCCACGGAGTCGGGCAGGCCTGCCTCGTCTTTTGTCTCGAAGCGCAGGTAGTGTGTTTCGTTAACAGTCTCTGTATCCCATGCGGAGTTCCAGAACGTGCCGTTGTTGCCGTCGATAAGATTCTCGATGTGCTGGCCTTCGTTGATTGAGTTGTTGTTGCAGAACAGTTGGCTTGCGTCGGTAATAATCTTGTCGCCGTAAGTGTATGTGGTGTTCTGGTTGTAGAGGCGCTTGGCGGTTGCGAGCGTGTTCTTGAGCTCGTAGTTGAGGTCAATCTGCTCGTTGTTTGCCGAAATTTCTTCGAATTCTTCATCCGAGATAGGCTCTAATACCCATGCAGTACCGCCGTCGACAGCGCGGTCGCTCCAGTATTTGAGTGCCGACTGCGAGTTTGCGCCGTTGTTGTGGTCGCCGGTGTCGTAGTATTGGGTAGAATCTGCTTCGTTCGAGATGTAGAACTGTCCGTTCATGGCTTCGAACGGAGCGATTATCTGTGCAACCTCGGCAGCGTCGCTGAAGTTGATGTAAGCGCCGTTGTTGGGGTTCTCGCCTTTGGCGATGTATTTGCCGTTGCCCACGTTCTGAACGTCGTACTTGGTGCCTTCCTTGTGGGTTATCTTCCAAATCTGGTCGAGGTTGATTCCCATGTCGGCGCGCTTCCAACCCGGACGGTCGTTAACGATGTTCAGGTACATCAGCGAGTCGTTGTATTTGTAGATACCCTGCTGTACCCTTATGCGGTAGTAGCCGTCGGGTATGGCGCGGTCGCGGTCGGCGATGAATGCTTCGGTAGCGGCCTTGAGGGTTTCGTACATTGTGTTGTATTCCTCTTCGGTGTATGCCTTGTCGGCATAGTGGAGCATGGTGTCGGCTTCGGCAGCTGCTTTCTTGTAGTTATTGAGTATTTCCATTGAGGAAATGTATCCGAGGGCGTTCATTGCGGTGTCTACGCCTGCTGCGAGTCGGCCTTCTTGCGCCCAGAGGTTAAGCAGCTTTGCTCTGTTTTGCATTGAGGCGAGCATGTCTACTTTGTCCTGCGGAACTTTCTTTATGAACCAGTCGGAGGCCGTGCCTATGCCGCCGTTGTAGAGAACTATCTTGCCGGCTGTGCCTGCGCCGCCCTGGTGGTTTTCCTGGTGGAAGGGACGGGGAGGATATTCATCCCAGTCGCGCTGGTCGGAGATTTGCCAGTGGCCTGCGTGGTTGAGGCTGATGAACACCGTGGGGTGTTGGAATTCCGGCGACCACTCTATGGGCTGGCTGTCGGCTTTGCTTGTGGCCTGGTTGATGTAGAGGCCGGAACCCATGTTCTGCACGGAATAGCGCACTTCGCCTTTTTCGGTGACGGTTGCGTTCTTTACTTGCCAGATGAACGAGGGATCGTTCTCGTCGAATGCTTTCCAGCCGATAATCTTGGGCTCGTCCTGTTTGGGGGCATAGATTGCGAAGTTGCCGTTGCTTGCGTTGGTAAAGGCTGTATTGGCTGTGAAGAAGTAATAGTAGCCGCCGTCTTCAAGGGGTACTTGGCTTTCGCTGCTTTGCAGCCAGGTGTATAGCTCGTTTAGCTCGTTGTATGCGGCCATGCACTCGTCGTCGGTCATTTTGCTGATTTCGTCGTTGGCCTTAATCCAAAGGTCGTAGAAACGCTGGAATTTTTCGGCGTCTTTAATGTATCCCGGCTCGGTGCCTACCACATAGATGTCCTGCCACTCGTAGGGTATGTTGTTGAGGAACTCGTTGAGGTAGTCGCGTCCCGTGGTGAGTTGCAGGTAGCGGCGCATTGACCAGATGTTTGTGTCCTGCCATTCGTAGAAGCCGCGTATCGTTTCGTTGGCTTCGTTGGCCACGAATCCGCGTCCGTTTGTAATGGCGTCGTTAACCTCGCATATTGTTATGGTGCTGGGGTCGTTGACCCAGTCGCCGCTGTCGAACGAACCGGAGTTCACACCGCCGTAGGTATCTCCGCTGTTGGCATAGTGGAACTCGAACGGAGCGGCGTCGGCCTGGTCGGGAACCATGAACAGGCGGTAGGCGCGGTTGTTGTCGGCGTTGTTCCAGTCGCCCGAGGCGAGATATTCGCCCGTTGCCTTGTTTTTGAGGTTAAACAGCTTGTACTGTGTCTTGGGGCTTACGCTGTCGAGCTCGCATAGAATCCATACGATTTTCTCGGGCACCTTGTCACCCTCGAAACGAGTTAGCTTCGGGGCGTAGCCCGATGTTATCTCGTTGAAACGCACGAGCGGACCGAGGTAACCTCCTTTGTTGGAGTTGTCGGAACGCCCTTCGAACACGACCTCCATGCCGTCGGCAGCCTCGTCGGCACCCACGACGGAGCCGATGATGTACTGGGCATGAAGGCTTGGCACTGTCAGCAATGTGGCAAACAGGGCCAGAAAAAGAGATTTAATCTTCTTCATACTCATTGTGTTTTTTTTAAAGTTAATAATATTGATTGGTTTTCAATCCTATAGTCTTTGAATATCGTTTTTTCCCGCGGTAAAAATACAATATTATTCTATGCGTGAATAATTTATTTGCCTATTTTACGGTTAAATTATTATTAAGATTTAAGAGGTGTTTTGGTTTATTAACAATAATATGTGATATATAACTTAATCGAGGCGGTTTTTAACAAACGACTGTTATTTCGCTTTTCCGGATTATTAAGGTGCGGCAGCGGCTGACGGCTGTACCATAGTACAAAACGAACATCGTGCGACGCAAAACCTGTGCCCCGAAACTGGCATTTCAGGTGCGGAAAATTGAAAACTGGTTTTCAGAGCGTAAACCCCGCATGGGAGAAAAGAAAAAATTAGTGGCTCGGATTTCAAAATCCGAGCCACTAATTTTAAAAAGCAAGCCACTAATTTTTTGCCCCGTGAAAACCCGTCCGGCTGGTGCCGGTGACCAATGGCCCTTCGGGCACAAAACCGTTTGCTACATGCCCTAAAAATGCGGACAAATACTTGGGCTGTGTTTCGGGCGGCGGTGTTGCTGTGCGATGTATGCGCGGGTGTGTCAGAACTGGCGGTCGAGCAGTGTTTCGCCTTTGGTGTTGAATACCCTCATGCGCAGCTCTTTGCCGTCTTTCTGCAACACCATTATTGTAGCGCCCTTTTCTTCAGGCCCTCCGCCGGCTATCACCGGGCACGGGTTGCCTTTCACGTTTTTCTCGAGCACATAGTAGCGGTGTGCGTGTGCGGTTATGTCCATGTCGAAGTCGGCGTCCTGCAGTGCAGGGTTCCATAACCTTGTCCATGGGTGGTAACCGTCGGTATATACGTTAGAGTCGCCCCAGATAGGTATGTGCTGTATGAGAATGCGGCGTTCGGCGCGTTTGAATTCCTTTTCCTTCAGCTCCTTTGCAAGGAAGATTGCCTGGTCCTGGCGCAGTTGCGAAAAGTCGTTCAGCCCATAGTAAACAGGTGTGGAGTCTTTCTTGTCTTCGCCGCAGTCGAGTATCACGAAGCGTGTGTCGCCCCACGAGAATGCGCCGTATGTCTTGCCGCCGAGGTTTTGCGTTAGCGAAAGCATTCCTGCCGAATAGCTGTTGCGTATTTCGTGGTTGCCGCGTATTATTATGGTCGGTTTTTCGGCAGCGTTGGCAGCAGCCGTAAGAGCATTGACGCGGCGTATGGCGTGCGCACGGTCGCGCGGTTCGGGCACGCAGTCGCCGTTGAATACCGAAAAGTCGTAGTCGATACCTTTGCTCTTTACCACGTCGAAGAGCTTGTTCATCACTTTGTCCTGTTCGTGCAGGTCGTTGAGCACAACCATGGTGAATTTTTCGGTATCGGGCGACGGCAGGGTGAAGGAGTAGAAAGGCGTGCTCACCTTGTTGCCCAGTATTTTGTGGTAGGCTTCATTTTTCAGTATCTCCTGTGCGCATACTCGGTAGTAATATTTCACTCCCGGCTTCAGTTCGTTCAGGCGTATCTTGTTCTCGATGTCAAAGCACGGTTCCTGCCCCGACAGCAGCGTGCGCGCCGTTTTAAGGTCGGTTGTGTCGGTGCCGTACTCTATCCATGTGTGCACCACGGCGTTTGTCTGGAACATTACGGTTATTCCGTCATACGTGAAGTCCTGCAGGTAAGGCTCGGAGTAGAAGAGTTTGTCGGCGGGCAACTTGATACGCACGTCGGCATACACGGGCAGGTGGTCGGAAGCCGAAGGCTCGTTCACTACATTGCTTCGCAGCAGCGCCACCATGTCGGCGTGTTTTTTATACACAGCCACGTAGTCGATGGTGGTTTTCGGTTTGTTTGCGGGCCAGGTGTTCTTTTTTACGTCGTTCAATATTTTGAACTCCTGTTGCAGCAGTTTTCCCGACGGCTGTTTGAGGTCTGTGTTCAGG
>URSZ01000142.1 GCA_900550635.1 uncultured Prevotella sp.
CCGCGGAGTGCTCAGCACGCTGAGCGGTTACCCGTCGTTCCCCACCGTGTCGGTAATGAAACTGCCCGCCGAGAGCCGCAACCTGCCCTCAATCGCCAAATCGCTGCAAAATGCCGGTTATGCCACCGATTTCCTCTATGGCGGAGACATCAACTTTACGAACATGCAGAGCTACCTGCGCTCCACGGGGTACGAAAAAGTAACGGGCGACACGCATTTCAGCGCAAAGGAACGGATTACCCACGCCTGGGGCGTTACCGACCGTATCATGTTCGACTACCTGCTGAACGACCTGAAAAACCGGCCCGCCGCTTCGTCGCCCTGGCACACCGCGTTTCTTACGCTCGCCTCGCATGAGCCGTGGGGCGTGCCATACAACAGGATTCCCGGCGACAAGAAAGCCAATGCCATGGCTTACCTTGACGACTGTATAGGCAAATTCATGGCAGCCTTTAAGCAAACACCGCAATGGCGCAACACGCTCGTCGTCCTCCTGCCTGACCACGGAATAGGTTACCCCGCCGGGCTTACAGAAGCCTCGCCGCGACGCTATCATATCCCCATGCTGTGGCTCGGGGGCGTGATACGCGAGCCACGCCGCGTCGAAGCTATCTGCAACCAGAGCGACATGGCCGCCACGCTGCTCGGCCGCCTCGGCATAAGGCACGACGCTTTCCGCTTCAGCCGCGACGTGCTGTCCGACACGTACACCTATCCCACGGCGTACCACACGTTCGACAACGGCTTTGCCTTCATCGATTCCACAGGCGCTACCGTGATGGACATAACCGGAAAACACATACTTACCGACGAGCCGTCGCCTTCTGCGCGCCGCCTGCAGCTCGGAAAGGCTTTCCTGCAAAAATGTTTCGACGACCTATCAACGCTCAAAAACCACAAAGCCGGCCAACAGCCCGCAGAGGATTAAGAACAAACCGACCGGCAAGGCATAAAGTTATCTGCCAGGCATAAGCGCACAATTTGACGAAGCCTGACGACCGATTTGGGTTAAAGAATAGTTTTCATGGGGCGGAAAATTAGTGGCTTGCTTTTTAAAATTAGTGGCTCGGATTTTGAAATTCGAGCCACTAATTTTTTACTTGCTCCCAAGCAGGTATAAAATATTGAATATCAGTTTTCACTTTTTCTGCTCTGAAAACGGACATTTTCGAGGTATTGTTTGCTTCGGATGTTTCTTTTTTTGAAAGGTTAAAAATTGTAGGGTGATTGACTTCGGGTGCAGATGAAAAAACAACCCTTACCGCTGCATACGGGTAAGGGTTGTTTTGTGTTGTTCGTGCTGTTGTGTGTTAGTGGCGTTGGCGGCGCACTGAGACGCGTGCGGGTGATGAGCCTGAGCCGGACGAGGACTTGCTGTCGGATACATCGCTTGACGATTTGCGGCGCGACGAGAATATGCTGCGCTTTTTCTTTTTGGTCTTACCGTCCTTGGCGGCTGCTACGGCTTCGATTGAGTCGCGTTGTGCGCGTTTTAGCGAGTCTTCGCCCCAGATGTTCTTTTCGAAGTCGGCGAGTTGTTTTTCTATGCGTGCCTGTTCCTTGGCCATGGCAGAGTCGGTGGTGCAGTAGTTGGCCAGTACTTTGCCCTGAAGGTTGTTGGTCTTGTAGATTTTGCCGTCGTAGCAGTTCATGGCAAAGTAGTCGTCGGCGCTCATGCTTGAGGCGTTATTGTAGTTGCTTCCGGTTAGCGGGAGTTTGGCCAGGTAGGGCGATATGTCGCTGTATTTCACCCAGAACATGGGGTAGCTTGTTGCCTGTCCTCCGAACTCGGCGGAGCGTTTCAACACGGGGCACAGTGCAACTACCTTTGTGTGGTATGTGGCAGTGCGCTGGTCGTAGTATGAACTTTCCTTGATGAAGTATTCGAGTACTTCGGCGGCAGGCAGGTCGGTGTCGGTTACTCTCATGCGGCCGTCCTTGGTTTCGTAGTATATGTGGTAGCGGTCCATGATGTCTTTTGCCTTTACCTGGTTCGAGGCGCTGAAGTTCTCGTTGCCGTTCAGTGTATAGTCGTAGGCTTTTATTTGTCCGCGCAGTATGAGTTTGAACAGGTAGGTGAACAGGTTTATCTGGTCGCCCTGCTGCTCAAGCGGGTAGTAAAGCGTGGCGTTTGCGTCCTTGGTAAGGTCGAGCGTGCGGTATATGTCGCGTCGCCACACTACGTCGGCAGGCATGTCGGCAGCTACCGGGAAGTCCAGCTGCGCGCGGTCGTCTTCGGGTTTGGCAGTATGCTGATCGGTCAGGCGGCGTGGCATGAAACGCGGCCTGTTCGACGTGTCGTTGGCTTGGGTGTTGCGGCTTGCGGCCGTTGTAGCTCGTGTAGAGTTGGTCGTTGCCGTGCTTTTGGTTGTTGCGGGCGACTTTTTTGTTGAAGCCGCTTTGGCGGACTTGGCGGCAGTGTTTTCTTTCTTGGAGTCTTTTTCTTTTTCCTGGTCTTTTTTGTTTCTCGTGCTCGAAGTAACCCTTTCGCGGCGCATGCTCAGTGCTGCTCCGTTGTTTTTGTCGCGCGAGGGCGTTTGCGCTTCTGAAGGCAGTATAATGCAAAGCCCGAGTATGAGGAATATTATGCGTTTCATCTTGTTTGAGGCATATATTGGTTTTCGTTTGCGGATTTAGTTTACGATGACTTCGAGAGATTGCGGCAGGTTGCGTTCTATGCCGTCGGGTCCTATTGCTTTTACTCTTGAGATGTAGAACCTGCGTCCTCTTGGCAGTCGGCGGAACATCTCGCGCTGGCGGTCGGTGAAGTTGGCTCCGTTTGATATTTCGGGAACTGCGTTACCCATGTTGTCGAAGAATACGGTTTCGAAGCCGAGCACCTTGAACGATATGTTCAGCAGACCGTCGTCGATGGCTGCGCCGATTCCTTCCGTTCCCATGAGTTGTGCTTTTGTAATGGGCGTTCCTCCGCGGTAGTGCACGGGATTGCCCTTGTCGTCGTTATAGGCGATGTATGCGGTTGGATCGGGCAGTTTGCGCACTCGGAAAGTGAATTTTCCCATTTCCTGGTTGCGTCCTTCCATTTGTGCGGTTACGGTTATCACGGCGTCTTTGCCTACGGCCGTGGGGCGGGCTATGTATTTGCCCTCGCCGGTGGGTTGCAGCGAGCCGCCGTTCATGGATACTCCTATCCTGTTGAGCGGAATGCCGGGAACTGACACGCTCATGGGGTTGTCGTAGCCTGCGTACAGCACGTTCATGAGGTCGGCCGAGACTGTGGCCGAGGGTGCTACCACGGTGTATTTCTGGGTGAAGTCGCGGCGCACCATGTCGCCTGCGCCGTTTTGCATTTCGATGTATCCCGAGAAGTTGAAGTCGCCGGTGCGTGTGCATGTGAACTCGTACAGCCCTCCGGGCGAGTTGACTTTACGCCCGCCCACGTATATCGACGGGCGCATGGTGGTGTCTACGGCGGCCATGATGATGTGGGCGCTGAACTTGCCTCCCTGTACGATGGTGTTGGAGTTTGGAATCACAAATGCGCTGAGTTCGTTTACGCGTATGTCCTTTACGTCGATGTTCGAAACGAGGGTGTGTAGCACGACGCCTTCGGCGTAGCGCACGTCGCTTTGCAGTTTGCTGAGCAGTGTGACGGCGGCTGCGGCGGGCGTGTTTTCGAACATGTACTGTTGCCAGTTTTTGCCGAGGTTGTTTTTGCCTTTTGGTATCTCGGTGGCAAGGTTATGGTTTATTATGGAGGCTTGCTCCGGGTCGGAAATCATGCCGAGTATCCTTGTGCGGTAGTCGTTTATGGCTTCATAGAGTTTGCGCCCTTGTCCGTTGCGCGGATTCAGCATGACGTATGTAGAGGCTTCGAGGTCTTGCTTGTTTATTATGTTGCGCACGTCGCCGTCTTCGCGGTCGCCATAGGTTACGAAGTCTTGCTTCTGTATGTTTGGGTAGTTCTACCGCGAGTCGCTGATGGCGCGTACCTGGCGTGCCTTGTCGAACCATTGCTTTACCTTTACGGGGTTGGCTTTCATCTGTTCGTCGAAATTGCGGTAGATGGCGGCGTTTTCCGAGGTGGAGCCTGCTGTTGTACGGTTTATGCTTTCGTCTACGAGCGAGAATCCGTTGAGCACATCGCTCGACACGTTGAGCGCGAGCATAGCGAGCAGAACGATGTACATCAGGTTGATCATCTTCTGTCGTGGCGAAATCGGTTTTCTTTTAATCCCCATTATTGTCGGAATTTTCTCTGAGGTGTTTTAAAATATGTCAGACATATTTTGAATTAGGTCAGACATATTTTAAATTATGTCTGAGATATTTTTTTCTTGCCCTTATGTGTGTTTTTTAATTTGTGCCGGGTAATTTGTTCCCGGCGTTGCATGCTGCCGTGTGTCAGTCGGCGTCGGCCGATGCCGAGGAGGCGGCAGCGGCGTTCTTCATGTTTACGGTAAGGGCTTTTATCATGCGGCTGTAAACGCCGTTCAGTTCTTCTATCTGTTTGGCCATGCGGCGTGTCTGTTCGTTTATCTGGTCGATTGTTCCTATTTGCGAGCTTATGTTCTTTAGTTGCAGTTCGTACACGGTGTTTATGCCGGTCAGCGTGCGGTTGAGGTTTATCATTTCCTCGCTGTCGGTGGTCATCTTCCTGCTTTGTTCCTCTACTTTTGCGAGCACTTCGGTGAGGTCCTTTAGTTTTTCCACGTAGTTCTTTGTAACGTCTTCGAGCTCGGGGTTTGCGGCGTTCTGCGCGTCGGTCATGGCTGCCGCTCCCGTGCCTACCACGATTGGTCCTCCCGGAATGTTGCCGGCGGGTATGCCTCCTGCGATTCCCTGTATGCCTCCTTCTGTCATGGCAGCCGCACCGGCCGGGATGTTTCCTTCGCCGGCGGGTATTCCTCCGCCTATTATTACTGTCGCCCCGCCTGCGTTGGTTGCGGTTTCGGCGGTTTCCTCGGTTTTTCCTTCCTGGTTTTCATCGGTGTCCTCGCCTTCTTCGTGCAGGTCGAGGCTTGCGTCGTCGCGTGTAAA
>URSZ01000143.1 GCA_900550635.1 uncultured Prevotella sp.
GACTTTGACATGTTATAATGGTGTTCAAGGAGATGGCTGCGGACATTGCCCGGCTTGTACGTTACGCCGGGAAGGATTGGAGAAGTATTTAAGAAGTAAGAATCAATAATATCTCTACACAGAGATTAAAATGTATTTTTGCTGTCATCTGTCACATTCTTATAGATAAACAATTGATTATAAATTGTATAGCTTGTGACAGCAAGCAGTGACAGCAGCTGAATTTGAAGTTTAGTTGTCACATCTGTTGTCACCTGTAAGCTCCGGCTAGCAAATGATAGTAAGCTTTGTATCTACGGTAGTTTTGTCCGATAAGCGGCGGTTTAAATTAGTTTCAACAGCTTGAAACTGTTGTTTCATCGGTGAGAAACTAAAGTTTCAGCGGCATGAAACTAAAGTTTCCGGCGCTTGAAACTATTGGTTCTGCCGTAAGAAACTATCTGTTCTCCAGTGTGAAACATTCTGTTTCATGCCGTGAAACACACCGTAACAAGTAAGATGAGGATAAAGCAAACGTGGGCTGGGAGTTGATGGTGATAGGTGATAGATGTGGTGATAGGTTGTAAAATGAATCATTCACCACTGAAACATCGATGAATAGAGTGTTTAAGATTGGTCGGTGATAGGTGAAAGAGGAAATGTGTTTTTTTATCTAGAATAGGGGTTGTAGTTAACGAGTACAATGACAGAATTAAAAGACCAACTTTCTTTATTAGGAAGAAAGACCGAGTATAAGCAAGATTATGCTCCTGAAGTATTGGAAGCTTTTGATAATAAGCATCCTGAAAATGATTATTGGGTACGTTTCAACTGTCCGGAATTTACAAGCCTTTGTCCAATAACAGGCCAGCCCGATTTTGCGGAAATACGTATCGAATATATTCCGGATATTAAAATGGTAGAGAGCAAAAGTCTTAAACTTTATCTGTTCAGTTTTCGTAATCACGGCGATTTTCACGAAGATTGCGTAAATAAGATAATGAAAGACTTGATACATCTGATGAATCCGAAATATATTGAAGTATCAGGCTTCTTTACTCCACGTGGAGGAATTAGCATATATCCTTACGCCAATTACGGACGTCCCGGAACAAAATACGAGGAATTGGCGGAATATCGCATGAAGCATCACGATTTGTAATAACAAACTATTGAAAAGAAAAAATGTTTGAGAATTTAAGCGAACACTTAGAACGGTCATTTAAAATATTAAAAGGCGAAGGCAAAATAACAGACATCAATGTTGCCGAAACCTTGAAAGATGTACGTCGCGCTTTATTGGATGCCGATGTTAACTATAAAGTTGCCAAAAGTTTTACCGACAGAGTAAAGCAAAAGGCTTTGGGTATGAACGTGCTCACAAGCGTTAAACCCGGACAGCTGATGGTTAAGATTGTACACGACGAGTTAGCCGAGCTTATGGGAGGTACGGCAGCTGAACTGGATTTAAAAGGACATCCGGCTGTAGTTTTAATGTCTGGCCTTCAAGGATCGGGTAAGACAACCTTCTCCGCAAAACTTGCAAATTGGCAAAAAACAAAAAAGCACCGCAATCCTTTGTTGGTAGCGTGCGATGTGTACCGTCCTGCGGCAATTGAACAGTTGAAAGTGCTCGGCGAACAAATTGGAACGCCCGTATATAGTGAGCCAGAAGAGAAAAATCCTGTGAATATCGCTTTAAATGCCATAAAGCATGCGCGTGCTTATGGAAACGACCTTGTGATTGTCGATACTGCAGGCCGTTTGGCGATTGACGAGGAGATGATGAACGAAATAGCCGCGATAAAGTCAGCAGTTAATCCTGATGAAACATTGTTCGTGGTTGATTCGATGACCGGCCAGGACGCTGTTAATACAGCTAAAGAATTTAACGACCGTCTCGATTTTAACGGAGTAGTGCTTACCAAGTTAGACGGCGATACACGCGGTGGTGCGGCTTTGTCTATTCGCACCGTAGTCGACAAGCCTATAAAATTCGTAGGAACGGGAGAAAAGATGGAAGCCTTGGATGTTTTCCACCCCGAGCGTATGGCCGACAGAATTCTTGGCATGGGCGATATTGTTTCGCTTGTAGAGCGTGCGCAGGAACAATACGATGAGAAAGAAGCGCGCCGTTTGCAGAAAAAAATAGCCAAGAACCAGTTCGATTTCAACGACTTTTTGAATCAGATTGCCCAGATTAAGAAGATGGGTAACATAAAAGACCTTGTGTCGATGATTCCCGGCGTGGGCAAAGCGGTTAAAGATTTGGATATTGACGATAATGCCTTTAAGAGCATAGAAGCCATTATATATTCAATGACTCCCAAAGAGCGTTCCAATCCCGACATCATAAATAGCAGCAGGCGTCAGAGAATAGCAAAAGGTTCGGGCACGAACATACAGGAAGTAAACAGAATTCTCAAGCAGTTCGACCAGACACGCAAGATGATGCACCAAATGTCGGGCAACCGCCTGCAGCAATTTATGCGAAAATCCAAAATGCAAAAATAAACAAGTAAAGATATAAAACCTGAATATATGCAACTGATAGACGGAAAAGCAACTGCCGCGGTTATCAAGCAAGAGATAGCCGGGCAGGTGGAACAGATAGTAAACGCAGGCGGCCGTCGCCCTCATCTCGTGGCAGTGCTGGTGGGGCACGACGGAGGAAGCGAAACGTATGTTGCCAATAAAGTAAAAGCGTGCGAAGTCTGCGGATTCAAATCCACACTTGTAAGATATGAAGACGATGTGACAGAAGCTGAACTTTTGGCCAAGATAGCCGAACTGAATGCTGACGACGACGTTGACGGCATGATTGTGCAGCTTCCTTTGCCAAAACATATTTCAGAGCAGAAAATAATCGAAGCCATAGATTATCGAAAGGACGTAGACGGTTTCCACCCTGTAAATGTAGGCCGCCTGGCAGCCGGGCTTCCAACTTTTATTTCCGCAACGCCGCGTGGAATAATGGAACTTTTGCACCGTTACAACATTGAAACGAGCGGAAAGAAATGTGTTATTTTAGGCCGTAGCAATATTGTGGGGAAACCCATGGCACAGCTCATGATGCAGAAGTGTTATGGCGACGCAACCGTTACTGTGTGCCACAGCCATTCTAAAGACCTGAAGGATGAGTGCCGGCGTGCAGATATAATAATAGCCGCCATCGGCCGTCCCGACTTTGTTACTGCCGACATGGTAAAGCCTGGGGCAGTAGTGATAGATGTTGGTACAACGCGCGTGCCTGATGCAACGAAGAAGAAAGGATTCCGCTTGAACGGCGATGTCAAGTTTGACGAGGTGGCTCCTTTGTGTTCATACATAACGCCGGTGCCCGGAGGGGTAGGCCCGATGACAATTTGCTCGCTAATGCAGAATACACTTCTGGCAGCGCAGCAGAGAAATAAGCAAGGCAAGTAAATTTATCTTGTGACGCTCATGTAGCCGACGGTATAGACTACGCGGATATAAAACAGGTTCCTATGAAAATATTAATCATAGGAACCTGTTTTTTTATTGTGACTATTTCCCTGGTTATGCGGGAAGTTGTTCGCCGAGGTATTTGTAGGAAAAGTTTTTCCCTTTGGCCGAAGGAAACTGGCTGCGCAAGTCTACGTCCTGCCGGTTGCGCAAATGCTGAACAATACGTTCGTAGCAGTGTATTGCGCTGTTGGCTTTGCAGCGTGCCACGAACAAAGTGTCGCGGTATTGGAATTTCCCCGTGCCTTGTATCGGAATAACACGTTTGAACATAATGGAGCCTTCGTACCAGCCTTTTTTCTCTTCGGCCAGCTCTGCCTGCTTGTCGTTTTTGTGCGGGGCAGCTGCCTCGTTCGTGCTGTCGGTGGCTGTGGCGTTCTTTTTGTTGTTAGCCTTGAATTCTTCCATTGTGTTGGCCGTGGTTTTTATTACTATGAAATATACACGTGGCCTGATTTTATAACGTTTAGGATATGACACCGAACTCTCTGCAAACTGCCGGAGGTCGTTTATCATGTTTTCGTCTACCCTGAAATCTGAAAGTGATGTTAGAAAATTCACAGCTTCATCCACACTGTGAACAAGTGTCTCTTCGCTAAAATAGCGTAAGTATAAATTCATGTGAGGTTAGAATTTTAATAGTAGTTTGGCGCTGTTACAAAAAACTGGTTGTAAACGATAAAAAAATTGAGCGGCAAACGAGACTCGGACTCGCGACCTCAACCTTGGCAAGGTTGCGCTCTACCAACTGAGCTATTGCCGCAATCATAGAAACTGTAAGTGCTTGTACTTGAACGGTGATTTTGCTACAACACAAAAAATGTTCAAATCCTTGTTTCCTTGGTTGTGGTGAAGAGAAGGAGACTCGAACTCCCACGACACAATTGTCACTACCCCCTCAAAGTAGCGCGTCTACCAATTCCGCCATCTCTCCGTAGGTGTTTCACTTTACCAGGTGCCCAGAACAGGACTCGAACCTGCACGTTATCGCTAACACTAGTACCTGAAACTAGCGCGTCTACCATTCCGCCACCTGGGCTCTATGATTTTCAATACATATTTAAAGCGAGCGGCAAACGAGACTCGGACTCGCGACCTCAACCTTGGCAAGGTTGCGCTCTACCAACTGAGCTATTGCCGCATTAGCACGCGCATTTCTCTAAATGCGTTGCAAAAGTAATGCTTTTTCGGATATGGGCAAAATATTACCGCTCTTTTTTGCGAAAATAACGCCTTTTTGTACATCAACGTTTGTAAATGCCCGTGTTTAACCCAAAACTGTCATTAGGAAATTAG
>URSZ01000144.1 GCA_900550635.1 uncultured Prevotella sp.
AGAACCTGAAGGAGGACGTGAAGTCGTACCACGATTTCCGCGATTTGATAAACGATCCCAATGTCGACGTGGTACATATCGCGACTCCGCCGCATTGGCACGCGCTTATGGCGATAGCTGCCGCAAAGGCGGGTAAGGATATTTGGTGCGAGAAGCCCATGACGCGTACCATAGGCGAAGGCCGCCGGGTGGTGGAGGCTATGAAGCGATACAACCGTGTGTTCAGGCTTAATACGTGGTTCCGTTTCACTGATACGTTCTACGGTTTGGGCACTACGGTGCAGCCTTTGAAGAAACTCGTAGACAGCGGGCTTTTAGGATGGCCGTTGAAGATTGTTGTGTCGGGCACTACCGGCTTTACATGGAAATTCTTCTGGGTTGGCAAGACGAATCTCGAGCCCCAGCCCGTGCCCGACGTGCTCGACTATGACATGTGGCTCGGCCCGGCTCCGTACAAACCATACAACGTGCACCGCACGCACCAGACGTTCCGCGGTTATTGGGATTACGATGGCGGCGGCCTTACCGATATGGGCCAGCATTACCTCGACCCCATACAATACCTGCTTGGCAAGGACGATACTTCGCCCATAAAGGTGGAGGTGGAAGCACCGCAGCAACATACCGACGCAGTAGGTATTTGGAAGAAGATTACATATACTTATGAGGACGGGTGCCAGATAATACTCGAAGGCGAAGGCTTCGAAAGCGCCGGCAAGACGGCTTACATCGAAGGCCCGAAAGGCAAGGTGTACAAAGGCTTCGAATGCACGATACCCGACATCATGAACAAACTGGCCGAGTTCCCCGACCCCGAACCGCAGCGCACCGATTTCCTCGACTGCATACGCACACGCCAGAAGTTCGCCCTCAACGAAGTGAACGGCCACCGCAGTTGTACGTTGGTCAACATGGCAGCCGTGGCCTTGCGCCTAAACCGTCAGGAACTGAAGTTCGACCCCGTAACGCAGCTCTTTGTTGGCGACGACGCTGCAAACGCATTAGTCAACCAGCCTATGCGCGGAGAGTGGGGCTTATGAGTATGAACGTATAGAAAACAAGTAGCAAACAAACGAATATAAAAGCCTACGATATGAAAAAATATATATTATTCATAGCAGCAGCGTTGTTGCTTGGCAGCGCAACGATGTCGGCGCAAACCGACAGCCGCAACCGAACGGCCGAGACTATAGTTGCCGACGGGCTTGCACAGCTTCCCACGCAATCGTCCGTGACGTTCAATGCCATTATGAACGAGCTGGCCTCGACAGGCGATAAGGGAATACTCCAGATTGCCTCAAGGCTGGTTCCGCCCGCAAACGGCAAGAACGCCGTATTCGAATACGCCATTGGCGGTATAACCGACCTGGTAACCACCAAGAACGGCGAAAAATATCGCGCCTCCGTGCGCAAGGGCCTTGCCGAAGCTATCGAGAAATGCAACGACTACGACAACAAGGCTTTTCTCCTTACGCAGCTTGCAAAGTGCGCAACCAAGGAAGATATGCCTGTGTTCTCGAAATACTTAAAGGACAGCAAGCTTAGCGACTTGGTTATAATGCTGCTTACGTCCATTCCTGGAAATGATACCGAGCTTGCATACCTCGTGAAGAACACCGACCTTCCGCACCTGGCGCTTGCCAAAATGGTTACGGCGCGTAATATTCAGGGAGTGGAAGACGTGCTCCTCGGTTGGACTAACGACAGCGACGCGAAAACGCTGAAAGAAGTTTACAACGCGCTTGCAACCGTTGGCACGTCTAAGTCGGTCGATGTCCTTGCGGACGCGGCCAAGAAAGTAAACTACGGACCGGACCCAACGTTTGCAACAAACGCTTACGCCAAGCTTCTTGAAAGTCTCGAAAACGATACGAAAACAGTCCAGAAAGGGGCAAAAGCCCTTATGAAGTCCGAAACGTCGGCCGTTCGCTGTGCGGGACTGAACCTGTTGCTCAAATCATCGGGCAAGGACGGCGTGAAAAACGTTCTCTCCGCTTTAAAAGACGATGACATTGAATATCGCAACACTGCGCTTGCCTGCGGCCTTGAATACTGCGGCGAACCTATCTTTACAGAGGTGACAAACAAATTCGGCAAACTCTCCGAACCCGCCCAGGTGGATGTAATGCGCTGGATTGGCAACAACCACGCAAAGGCAGGCGAGGCAGTAGTGTTGAAATACATGGCGTCGAGCGATACAACGCTTGCGCGCGAAGCCATGTTGGCAGCTTCCAAGATTGGAGGGAACACAATGCTGGCCGACCTGCTGAAATACGTTAGCGGCCCGAACGCAAATCAGGCCAAGGCGGCTTTGCTTTCGTTCAACGGCAAGATAAACGACGGAGTAGTGAGATTCCTAAATAGCAGCGAAGACGCAAAGACCCTCGTTCCCCTTCTCGAGATTGCCGGCACGCGCCACATTCACGAGGCATACCAGAGGGTAGCAAAACTTACCGGCTCGTCGGACGCTTCGGTAAGCAACGCGGCGTTCACGGCACTTTCTGGTGTGGCTTCACCTGACGTGTACGGCGATATATGCGCTATGCTCGACAAGTCGTCGGGCGAATCGACGGCCAAGTTGCAGAAGGCGGCTTGCAGTGCGCTGGCCGGCGAGAGTGCTGAGGTGCAGTTCAACCGCTTCAACGAGAGCATGAAAAATTCGTCGCACCCCGAGTATTATTACCAGCTTCTTGCACAGGCCGGCTCTGACAAGGCCATTGCAGTGATAGAGCAAGGCATGAAGCAAAGCAACACAAAAGAAGCCGCTTCGGCTGCAATGCTTAATGTCGACAACTCTGCGGTGCTCCCGATACTCATAAATATGGCACGTTCCGCCCAGGGAGAGCAGAAAGACAAGACAATAAGCCGCTATCTCACTTTGGTAGACAAGGCACAGGTAAACGCCGTGCGCAAGTACCAGTTGCTGCGCGACGCATTGGAGCTTAACCCGTCGGACGCCCAGGTAAATAAAATACTCTCGGCACTGCGGACCACGAACACCGTACAGGCGTTGAACGTGGCGGCCAATTATCTTGGCAGTAGCACATGTTACCGTGCGGCGGCCGAGGCTGTAAGAGGCATAATCTCTTCTAACGGAGCGTTGAACGGCGGTGCGGACATAAAGAATGCTTTGCAGAAAGCCGTTGAGGCGTTCAGCAAGGACAAGGCCAACGGTGACGCCGACGCAGGTTATGCAATCGACGACGTTAACGGTTTGTTGTCCAAGACAACGGCGACGGGCTTCACGCTCGGCAGCGGTACCGCAACTCTTGCTGCCGGAAGTGCTCCAGCTTCACTCAATAAAGACTACGAGAATTTCCAGATAACGGTCGACTTCAAGGTAAGCGGCAAAGCAACCGCAACACTCCGCGGTGTTCCGGTCTTTACGATAGACGGCAGTTCGTTTGCGTTCGTCGGCCCTAAGGAAGCCAAGTCCCTTAATGCCGAAGGTGAGTGGAATACACTGGAAATAAAAGTAGTGGACGACCGTATCTTTACCTCGATAAACGGAACGGAGATAGCTGCAAACGCACTCTTGCCCGATATGGCGGGACTCAAGACCGCGCCTGCTACAGGCAAGGTTGAAGTGGTCGTAAACGAAGGCGAATTCCAGATACGCGACCTCTTAATCAACGAACTTCCCTCTACGCCTGTGTTCAAACTCTCGCCCGAAGAGGAAAAAGAAGGCTTCGAAGTATTGTTCGACGGCCGCTCGCTCGAAAAATGGCAGGGCAATAAGACCAACTACACCACCGAGAACGGCGAAATCATCGTAACCGCAGCTTGGGGCGGAAGCGGCAACCTCTATACGAACAAGAAGTACCGCGATTTCGTGTTCCGTTTTGATTTCTGCTTTGCACAGCCCGGCATGAACAACGGTATCGGCGTGCGCACTAACATAGGAACCGACGCCGCATACGACGGTATGGAGATACAGATACTCGACCACGACGATCCTATCTATGCCGACTTGCACGACTATCAGCAGCACGGAGCTGTTTACGGTATTATCGTTCCGAAACGCGTTAAGTTTGGCGAGACGGGTACATGGAACTCAGAGGAAATCCGCGTTGTGGGCGACCACATCACGGTTACCGTGAACGGCGAGGTAATACTCGACGGAAACATACGCGAAGCCTGCAAGGGACATAACGTTGCGCCCGACGGTTCGGACTACAACCCATATACGGTTGACCACAAGAACCATCCGGGACTGTTCAACAAAGACGGCTATATCAGCTTCTGCGGCCACGGCCCGGGCATTAAGTTCCG
This sequence comes from uncultured Prevotella sp., assembly GCA_900550635.1. Taxonomy (GTDB): domain Bacteria; phylum Bacteroidota; class Bacteroidia; order Bacteroidales; family Bacteroidaceae; genus UBA6398. Next base: position 4,273 of record URSZ01000144.1, read on the forward strand.
CAACGTGCGTGTGCTCGATTTGAGCAACAGCAAGAAAAAACGCCGTTAAGCATAAACGCTGCGGCGGAATACACACAAACAAGTGCCGGCAACGTCCTCTTGCCGGCACTTGTTTTTACTGTATACGAACCGGCGGATTTGAGTAATATTTCCGCTATCATTATTTGTCTGCCTTTTTCGGGAGAGTTTTCACCCCCTCTCGGAGCAAAGAAAAAATACAAGGCACATAATTCAAAATATGTCTGACATATTTTAAAATAGGTCAGACATATTTTTGCCTTCGTCGAACGCCCATGAATAAAGGGAGTACGGTTGTCTGCAAAAACTGTTGCAAAGTTTTCTTTTCCGGCTACGGTTTTTGCTTGTTCCCGTTGTCTGCATTCGTGTTTTTCTGGGGCAGTAGAAATTTAGTGGGGGATTTGTTTTTATATTGAGAATGTATTCCGACCTTTGCCTTATGGAAAAGAATC
>URSZ01000145.1 GCA_900550635.1 uncultured Prevotella sp.
GACATATTTTGAAATTAGTGCCTTGTATTTTTAATTTTCTCCCTTGCTTTTTCAAAAAAGTCCTACCCCGTTTTTCCCGAGTAGTAATATTTATTCATCGCAACCGGGAAGAGGTTCTTAATTATTCAAAGCAGCGGGGGAAAATCTTTGCGACATTTGCGTTCGTGGCTTCGGCCACTCGTTCCGGTGTAACGCCGTAGCATTCTGCAGCACATTCTATTACGTATGTAAGGAACGAGCTTTCGTTTCGTTTGCCGCGCATGGGAACAGGGGCCATGTAGGGTGCGTCGGTTTCGAGAACAATGCGGTCGATTGGGATTGTACGCAACACTTCGGGCAAATGCGATTTTTTAAACGTGAGCACACCACCGATTCCGAGCAAGAAGTTATCGAAAGAGAGAAGTTCGGCGGCCTCTTTTTCGTTCCCGGTGAAGCAATGGAACACGCCGCCGTGCAGTTGTGCCTTGTACCTGCGCAGGATGTGCACCATTTCATTCTGTGCCTTGCGGCAATGAATCATAAGGGGCAGCCGGGTTTCGACAGACCACTGCACCTGCCGCTCGAAAGCGGCAAGCTGTTCGTTTTCGAACTCGCGGCTCCAATAATAATCCAGCCCCACCTCGCCTATTGCCACAAAGCTCCCCGGCAGTGAGAGCAGCGTTCGGTGCATTGCGTCGAGAACGTCCCCCCACCCTGCATTGACTTCCTCGGGGTGAAGCCCTATCATGGGATAGGCGTATCGGGGATAACGCCCGCACACGTTGAGAACAGTATCGACGTTAGACAAATCGATTGAGGGCACAAGGATTTTGCATACTCCGGCTTCGCGCGCGCGTGCCATGACTTCGTCGCGGTCTGCGTCGAACTCGCTGCCGTCGATGTGTGCGTGAGTGTCGATAAACAGCACGGCGGTCAGCTTTTACGCCCTATGAGCGATGAAACAAAACGCCACACTTCGCGTTTCCTGTCATACGGTAGCGAAACTTCGTCGAACAGGCCTTTGCTTCTTTCGAAGTACTTGTCAATCAAGGCCATCACGTCATCGGCCACGCCCAAGCGGTTATAAATGTCGGTAACAGCGCGTATCTTTTCGGCAGGGTCGAACTGCTTTGCGGTAAGCCATTGCAACAGTTCCTCGCGTGTAGGTCCGTCGGCGTTCGACAGGGCTTTAATCAGCAGATATGTTTTCTTGTTGCAAAGTATGTCGCCTCCTATTTTCTTGCCGAACACAGCCGGGTCGCCATATACGTCAAGGTAATCGTCCTGCAGCTGGAAAGCCATGCCTATCATTTCGCCGAACTTGTAAAGGCTTTCGGCATCCTCGCGCGGTGCACCGCCGATTATTGCGCCCATTTTTGCCGCTCCTGCTATAAGCACCGACGTTTTAAGGCGTATCATCTCGAGATACTCGGCCGCGGTAACGTCAAGGCGGTTCTCGAAATTCATGTCGTATTGCTGTCCCTCGCCTATCTCGATGGCCGTCTGCGTGAAGATACGCGCAAGTTCGTCAACACAATCCGTCTTGGCCGATATAAGGTATTTGTACGCAAGCACGAGCATTGTATCGCCCGAAAGTATCGCCGTGTTGGTGTTCCAGCGCTTATGCACCGTGGCATGCCCGCGCCTCATGTCGGCATTGTCCATGAGGTCGTCGTGAAGCAGCGTGTAATTATGGTATATCTCCAAAGCCATGGCCACTTTCAGCGCCTCGTCGATGTCCTTGCCGTACATATTATATACAAGCAGCAACATAACGGGACGGATTCGCTTTCCGCCCAGAGACATTACGTAGCGTATGGGTTCGTAAAGGTTTTCCGGCTTGTCGGGATAGCTTATTTCCGACAGCGAACGGTTCACTATTTTTATCAAATCTTCGGAAGTGTACATTACATCAAATCGTTAAAGTATTCTGCATATATTAATAGCCGCCAAATGCGGTCCGCTCAGTTACAAGAGAATTCAATGGGTATTGTAACCCTTACTATACTTACCTTGCCTTTAACCCGCCCGGGCACCCACTTGGGCATTTTCATTACCGTAAGCATAGCCTCGCGGTCGAGCAAAGGGTGCACCTTTTTCGTAACCGAAGGCTCTATCACCTTGCCTTCCTTCGACACGTAAAACGATACTTCCACTCTGCCCTCTACCTTGTTGCGCACGCATATCGGCGGATAGACCACGTTTTTGTCGAGCCATTTCATCAAAGCGGCCAAACCGCCCGGGAACTGCGGCATTTGTTCAACAACCTCTACCGGAGAAGGATATGCGTCCGACACCATGGGGCCGGCAAGCGCGGAATCGTTCGTAAGAAGACTGTCGGGCACATCGACCAAAGCCTTGGTATCGTCTGATTTTCCCACCTCGTCAACGCCGAGCAGCAGCTGCGACTCCGCATTCTCGTCTTCGGAAATCTCGGGAACGAACTTAATGGAATTTTTCACACGCTTGGCCATCATCTTTTGGGTTATATCGACGGCTTTCAGCTCGTGCATTCGCTTTACTTTGGGCGGCTCCAATTTAGAAAGGTTGGCTATGGTATTCATAGCCTCCTTGCGCGCCAAGTCAACCTGCCACTTGAACAAAACCAAAGGCAACACGGCAACAAACACAAACACAACCAGAACTATCACCAAGGCACGTGTAAGCATTGCGCCTCCGTCGCGCCTAAGGACGTATGCGCCGTATTCTTTGTTCCGGTTTTCGAAAACCAGATTACACCAATCCTTGGATAATAAATTTACTTTCGGCACGTTCTGAAATCATAGCGTTTTATCCAACTTGCGGAAACGCAATGTTGTTTGTATGTGCAAAATTAAGTCAGATAATCGAAAAAATGTACCTTTGTTCCCAAAAAGTGGAGATTAGATGAGAAAACTCGCACTCTTCTTTGCAGCCATGCTCCAGGTTGTCACATCGCTGGCCCAGGAGAAATCATCTTCGTTTAATTTTCTGAAGCTCCCGGCTTCGGCCCACGCCGCAGCCCTGGGCGGAATAAACATATCGCTAATAGATGACGACGCCACTCTGGCGTTCAACAACCCAGCCATGCTCGCTTCGGTTAGCGACAAGACGATAAACCTGAACTACATGTCGTACATGAAAGGCTCGCTCGTTGCGTCGGCCGCATTCGTCAAAGCCATAGGAGACCGTCACACGCTGGGAATAAACGCACAATACCTCAATTACGGCAGCATGGACGAAACCGACGAAAACGGGAACGTGACAGGCGACCTCTCGGCAAAAGATTTCAGCCTGGCCGGGCAATACAGCTACAGCCTTTCGGAACGGTGGGTAGGCGGAGCCACTGCAAGGTTCATCTTCTCGAAATACGCAGAGTATTCGTCGTTTGCGATAGCCTTCGACTTGGGTCTGAATTATTTTGACGAAGAGAACGACTTCTCGGCCTCCATAACAATGCGTAACGTAGGTGCGCAGTTAAAGCGCTTTGACGACCGGACGGAGCACCTCCCGTTCGACCTCGACGTCGGCTTCACACAAAGCATGGCCCACGCCCCGGTAAGGTTGTCGCTTACGCTCACCGACCTCACGAGGTGGAGTTCAAAATATTATTTCAACGAGAGCGGCAAGGAATGCTCCTTCGGAAGAATCCTGTTCAACCATTTCGTAATCGGTGTAGACGTTATTCCCACCAAATTCCTGTACCTTTCGGCTGGCTACAACGCACGCCGCGCATACGAGCTCAAGGCTGCCGGTTCGGGAAAGGGAGCCGGCTGGTCGTTCGGCGGAGGACTTAAACTATCACGCTTCAAACTTGGAGTGGCATACTCGAAATACCACGTGGCAGCCTCATCTATCCTCGTAAACTTATCATACGGAATAAAATAGACCTGCCTTGCGGCCGCAAAGACGAAAGCTGCGGCGGCGCAAGGCATTCACACAATGCCTTATTGCAAAAACTTTTATTATGAAAAAGATTATTGTTGCCATCGACGGCTATTCGTCGTGCGGTAAAAGCACAATGGCAAAGACTCTTGCAAGAAAAATAGGTTACACTTACATCGACAGCGGGGCCATGTACCGTGCCGTAACATTGTTCGCGCTCGAAAACGGTATCATAACCGGCAGCGACGTAGACGCACCCGGCCTTGAAAAACGCTTGAATGAAATAAAAATAACATTCTCCACCGACAAGGAAACAGGCTCTAACATAACCGAGCTTAACGGCAAAGACGTGGAGCGCAGGATACGCACCCTTGAAGTATCCTCGCACGTAAGCGCAATAGCGGCCCTTCCGTTCATACGCACGTTCCTTACCGCGCAGCAGCGCAGCCTCGGCAAGAAAAAAGGTATCGTCATGGACGGGCGCGACATAGGAACCACGGTATTCCCCGACGCGGAACTCAAGATATTCGTAACCGCATCGGCCGAGGTAAGGGCACGCAGACGGTATGACGAACTACAGGCAAAGGGCGAACGCGCTTCATACGAGGAAATAATCGAGAATGTGAAACAACGCGATTATATCGACACCCACCGCGAGGTATCCCCGTTAACGCAAGCCCCCGATGCCGTGGTGCTCGACAACTCATTCATGACCCTGGAGCAACAGGACGAGTGGCTGATGGAACAATACCGCAAAGCCGCAGGATGTTAAAAAGCCGTAACACATGAACATACAGGTTGAAATAGACGAAGGCTCGGGATATTGCTTCGGGGTTACGCGGGCAATAAAACTGGCCGAAGAGAAACTCGCCTCTCCGCAGCCGCTATGCT
>URSZ01000146.1 GCA_900550635.1 uncultured Prevotella sp.
AAAAAATACAAGGCACATATTTTAAAATATGTGCCTTGTATTTTAAAATATCTCAGACATATTTTTTGCTTCCTGTGAGCCGGCTCTATGAATGACAGACAAAAAAGACCATAAAATCAGGTTCGTTATTCTTTTTTCCGGATTACAATGTCTGACATGAATGTGATGTCGTAGTTTGAAATGCCGTGAGTCTTGAGGATTTCTTTGTCTGATTGCATTCTTTTTAGGAACTCTTCTCTTTTCAGTTCTGCATATGCACGGCTGTACAGTTCCACAGCTGCTTTTGTGTCACCGTCAATCCATGCCGCGTGTCCGGCGTTTAGAAGGTCTTCGCCTTGTTCTTCTTTCAAAAGGAGTTTGTCGTAATATTTGCGGGCTTGCTTTATGTCATCCGTAAGTATCGAGCACCAGGCTATAGCGCGCGTTGCTGCCGTCATGTCCGGATTCAGGTATTCTGCCTTAAAGAACTCGTGCATGGCGTCGTCATACGATTCCAAATGTACAAGGCATTCACCGCAACGGAAGGCTATCTTCGCGTCTTCCCCCTTGGCCGTTTCTAAAAGACGGTAGTAGTTTAAGGCGTCTTTGTAGTTACCTACAATACGGTTTGTCTGTGCCAGGTGTTGCAAGGTCCATTTTGAATCTCCGCTCAAGGCGTTTGCTTTTTCATAGGCGGCTATTGCGTCGAAGTACGATTTCTTTTTCTGGTAGCAGAATCCTAATTCCTGATATACTTCGGAGTCGGCAAATCCTTTTGTTTCGCTTAGCAGCAGGAAAGAAATAGCCATGTCGTACTTTCCTTTCTTTATGGCATAGGCACTTATTTTATTTATTTCTGTTTTGTCCTTGAATGCTTCTGCCAGTTCGTTACAATCAAGCAATGACATATCTGTTTCGAAAGGGTTAGCCGGTTTTGATTTCCCGCTGTACAGGTAGAAGAAACGGAACAGGTTGCGCAGGTAGTTGCGGCAGGTCGATTCGGATGTTTGTGCTATGGCCGTGTCATACCCGCCCATTTCCGGAAGTTGTGAGATAATCATGTTTACTTGCCCGTCTGTCATTTGGGTGGTAAGCATGCAGAAAGAATACTTGTCGGAGTCGCAAAGCACGTCACTCTTTAACAAAGCGTTTGCTATGCCTTTCAATCCTGTTTTACGGATTTGTTTAGGAATGCCGGGGTGGTTTTCCTCGAAAGGATACAGCCAATTTGCTGCGTTATTGAAAAACGGGTATCGCTTCAACGTTGAAAATGTACTGTAATATATATCCGCACCGGCCGCTTCCAATTCAGCTAGTTTTCCTACTTGCTGCTCAAAGTTTTTCCATTCGGGATTAGACTCGCTTATTTCCTCTAATGAGTCGATACCGAATTTTTCAGGGTTGAAATTGTGGCTCTTTAGCATGGCCGGTATAATTTCTTCCCTCATCTTTCTGTCCACTTCGTGTGTGGAAAGGCTTTCAATTATTAGCTTCTGAAGATTTTGCATGTCGGTCGTAAAACGGGGATTGTTGCACAAATCCTTTAGCTTGCTTGTGATAGCAGGGTAGGCGAAAAGTCTGTTTCTGTATGTGTAAAGCGTGAATGCCACTGCTACCAGCATTCTTATGCGCAGCATACTGCTTGTGGCTGTGGAATAGTTGTCGGCAAAGAAGATTATTTTGCGTGCGTCGAATGCTTGCAGGCAGTTAATAAACAAGCCGCTGGCCATTAAAACTTTGTCGTTTTCCGCAATAAGCGCAGAGTCGATTACTTCTTGTGCCTGCGCCGCGGCTTCGTCATTCCATAAGAAAGAATCATACGAGGCGTTGAACAGCTCGGTGTAAAGTTCTACATGTTTGTTGGCGTCTTCTTCACATGGCTCGGAGGTTATGTTTTTCAACTCGAGGTTCTCCATGTCTTTAAGGATTTCGCTTATTGACCTCATGCGGGCCGATGTTCCTGTAACTAAAGCACGCTCTGTTTGCGCTGCCTTTTCGGCTATGTTATAACATGTTGCTATGAAGTTAGTATGCTGCTGTTCACGCGCAGGGTCGTTATTTCCTTGTTCCATATAGTAGAGCAGCAAACCATAAGCCGAATTAACATCGGCAACTTCGTCAAGCAGTTTCCAGTCGCCAAGTACATTTGCAAGTTCTTGTAGAAGTTCCAAGGCTTCTCCCAAATGCCTTTCGTCAAGTTTGTTTATGGTTCTTTTATATAATTGCCAGAAAGTAGGTTTCCCGCTCATTTTGTGATATATTTAGATGTAATTAAATCTTTTTCCGGAATAGGCGATTTTACGTATTTACGGCTTATGCACCATTTCAGGGATTTATCGTAATCGCTTTTCTTAATGCTTTGCGCTTTTGGGTATTGGGGTATGGAAAGGCTGTCGAGCATTGCTGCCGGAATGACGTATTGTCTTATCAAGGTTGTATCTGCGCATTTCCTGTTTCTGTTTATTTGTTCGGCTGCCTGTTCGTATCCTTTTATAAGCAGTTCTATTTGTTTTGACTTCTTCTTAATAACAGTGTCGGCTATGGCAAGGCATCCAAACTTTATTCCTGAATTCTGTGTGGAAAATACTTTTACGTTTCCCGTTTGCAGCAAATATTCTGAATGCGGGCGCGGTATTATTACGGCGTCAACCTGATTGCTTGCGAGCATTTGGCGGCGGATTATTATGTCGTTAATTTGTGGGCGCAGTATTTCAAAAGTAGGCATTTTAGTGATACTGCAAATTTCATCGGCCAAGTAGTCTGAGGTGCTGTGCCTTGTAATGGCTACGAGCCGTTCGCGCATGTTGCTGAGCTTTTTTATCCTTTTTGTACGATTGGCAATAACATCCACATCGCCTTCGGTTCTCATGACAAGTTTAAGGTCGAATCCTTTTGTGGATTTCAAATACATGGCTGCCGGTAGAGTAGTAAACGTACCGTCAATTAAGCCTTTCTCTAATGCGTCGTTACACTTTAGTATTGACTTGTAGTTTATGAATTCTACGTTTAATCCGAGTTTCTTATAGATATTCATGTCTTCTGCCACATAGAACGGCAGGCAGTCGGTTGTAGGCAGTACTGCTATTTTAAGATTAACGGTATCCTTTCCTGCGTGTATCGGCTTGTCGTTGCTTTTCTTTGTTGAGCACGACATGAATATGGTTATGGCAAGCAGCGCGTATAGTATTTTAGTTCCCACAATTATTCTTATAAAAGAAAAAGCAACTTTGCTTTGCCTTGACGGCGTGGCGCGGTTGCCTTTTCTCGTATTTGTTGGTTATTTAGTTATATGCTTCCTTTGGCAGAATGAAAAATCCATTCTACGTAGAGGGAGCTGTGTTATTTATCGCCGGTTATGGCTGCGATACCGGGAAGTGTTTTACCTTCTATTGCTTCGAGCAGTGCGCCTCCGCCGGTTGATACGTAAGAAACTTTGTCGGCCATGCCGAATTTGTTAATACATGCAACCGAGTCGCCTCCGCCTATGAGCGAGTATGCTCCGTTTGCGGTAGCTTCAACGATAGCGTCGGCGATAGCGCGTGAGCCTGCGGTAAAGTTGTCGAACTCGAATACTCCGGCCGGTCCGTTCCAAAGGATAGTTTTCGCGTTCCTTATTGCGTCGGCGAATTTTTCCATGGTTTTGGGACCGATGTCCATGCCTTCCCAGCCTTCGGGTATGTTGTCCGACGGGCATATTTGCGTGTTGCAGTCGTTCGAGAAATCGTCGCCGGCTTTCGAGTCTTCGGCCAGCAGCAATTTAACGCCTTTCTCTTCAGCTTCTTTTACGAGGTTGTTTGCAAGGTCGAGGAAGTCGTTCTCAACGATAGATTTTCCGATTTTGCCGCCTTTGGCTTTCATGAAAGTGTAGGTCATGCCGCCGCCGAGAATGAGGGTGTCGACTTTGGTAAGGAGGTTTTCGATAATCTCGATTTTCGAAGATACTTTCGAACCGCCCATTATTGCTACGAACGGGCGTTGTATGTCGTTCAGCACCTTGTTAACGGCATTTATTTCCTTTTCCATCAGGTAGCCGAACATTTTATGGTCGGCGTCGAAGTAGTCGGCTATGATAGCTGTCGAAGCATGTTTGCGGTGTGCAGTTCCGAATGCGTCGTTTACGTAGATGTCGGCGTACGAAGCCAAAGTTTTGGTGAATTCCTGCTGACGTGGTTTGAGGGCTTTCTTTGCGGCAGCCTTTTCGTCGTCGTTTGCAAATTCGCCGCGTGGCTTTCCGGTTTCTTCTTCATAGAAGCGGAGGTTTTCAAGCAACAGTACATCACCGTCTTTCATTGCGTCAACCTGTGGTTTTGCTTTCTGACAGTCGTCGCAGAAATCCACCTTTGCGCCGAGCAGTTCGCTTACACGGCCAACAATCTGGCGCAGAGAAAATTTGGGATCGGGATTTTTCTTGGGGCGTCCCATGTGCGACATGATGATGAGTTTGCCTCCGTCTTCGTGAATTTTTTTCAGGGTAGGCAGCGCACCGCGTATACGGGTGTCGTCGGTTATGTTTCCGTTCTCGTCCAATGGTACGTTGAAGTCAACGCGGACGATTACTCTTTGTCCTGAAAATTTACATGTGTCGATAGTCATAATGCGATATGTTTTGATTTTGTTTGTTGTTTGTCTGTTTTGGCGCGTAGGTTTAAAAGCGTGATACATAAACGCTTAATCGGTGCGGTTTTTGACTGTTTCCCAACCCGCGCGCAAAGCAAAATTACAAAAAT
>URSZ01000147.1 GCA_900550635.1 uncultured Prevotella sp.
CGCGGCTCTCGTTGATAACATCGTCGAGGTTCCTGCCCGAGAGCACGCCGTAGCGGTGCTTTTTGTTGTACGCTTCGATGTCGAAATATACGCTTCCGTTGCTTTCGTAAGCCATGCCGTTGCCGAGAATCTCACCAACGAGCTGCTCCTGCTCGATTATGTGCCCCGTAGCGTGAGGCTCTATGCTCGGGTCTTCGACATTCAGTGCGTGCATGGCTGCATGGAAGCGGTTGGTGTAATACTGTGCCACCTCCATCGGCTCCAGCTGCTCGAGGCGGGCCTTCTTCTCTATCTTGTCCTCACCCTCGTCGGCGTCGTGCTCCAAGTGGCCAACGTCGGTTATGTTCCTTACGTAGCGCACCTTGTAGCCCAAGTGCTTGAGGTAGCGGAAAAGCACGTCAAACGTAATGGCCGGGCGCGCGTGGCCCAGGTGCGGGTCGCCGTACACCGTCGGACCGCATACATACATTCCCACTCTGCCGGGGGTTACCGGCACGAATTTCTCTTTCTTGCGCGTGCGCGTATTGTATATTACAAGATTCTGTTCCATATCAACACATTGTTTGGCTTACAAAATTAGTTCAACCCGCCTTACGCGGCAAAAATTAAGACAACAAATTTTCAAAAAGCTGCCCTGCGGGCAAGAAAGCCGGCATGTTGCGCGGCTTTAAAGGGTAAAAAAACGTTTATTCAAGAACCCCCGGTTGCTTCTACCGGATTTTCGATAAACGGTACGATTTTTTTCTACTACTTTCAAAAACCCGCAAAAAAAGGTCGGACATATTTTAAAATACAAGGCACATATTTTAAAATACGTGCCTTGTATTTTTTCTTTTCTTCAAGCAGGGGTATAACATTCTCTGAATCAATATAGTTAAGAACTGTCGCAATTTGTCCGTTTCGCCACACGTGAAACGCCGCAAGGCAAGGCCGTGTTTTTACATGCCTTAACAATCGGGAAGTTTCAGATTTTCATCTGCTCGTAGTCCTTGGCCAGCCCGCCCTCGCCCGTCTCCTTGTAAAGCGACGGCAGGTCGTGGCCCGTCTGCTTCATCACGTCCACCACTTTATCGAACGAAACGCGGTGCGTCCCGTCGGTGAACATGGAATAAAGGTTAGCGTCGAGCGCACGCGCCGCAGCGTATGCGTTCCTCTCAATGCAGGGTATCTGCACAAGGCCGCACACCGGGTCGCACGTCATGCCGAGGTGGTGTTCGAGCCCCATTTCGGCCGCATATTCTATCTGCGCCGGACTTCCGCCAAACAACTGGTTGGCGGCGGCGGAAGCCATTGCGCAGGCTACACCGACCTCTCCCTGGCAGCCTACCTCGGCACCTGAAATCGAGGCGTTTTCCTTGACTATGTTCCCTACCAATCCCGCCGTGGCCAATGCCCGTAGTATTCTCATGTCGCTAAAGTCACGCGTTTTCTGCAAGTGGTAGAGCACGGCCGGCATTACGCCGCACGAGCCGCACGTGGGGGCGGTAGCGATTATGCCGCCGGCGGCGTTTTCCTCGCTGACGGCCAACGCATAGGCAAATACCAACGCGCGCGACTGGAGCGACTGCTTGTATCCCGAAGCACGGATGAAATAACTGTATGCCTTGCGCCGCAGATTCAGAGGACCGGGCAGCACTCCCTCGTTGTCGAGGCCGCGCTGTACGGATTCCTTCATCACTCGCCACACCTCAGCAAGGTAATTCCAAAGGTCGGCGTCCTCGCACTGTTCAACATACTCCCAGTACGAACGGCCGGTGTTCTCGCACCAGGCCAGGATGTCGGTCATACACTTCATTTCGTATATGTCGCGGCTTTCGGTCATGCTGCCGCCTTTTTCCTCGGCCAATGCCCCGCCGCCAATGCTGAACACAGTCCACGAGCCCGACTCGCTTCCCGAAGCGTCGAACGAAACGAACTTCATGCCGTTGGGATGGAACGGAAGGAACTCCTTAGGTTTCCAAACAATGCTGACAGGAGCGTGCGGCTGCAGCACTTCTTCAATGGCAACGTCGGTCATGTGCCCCTTGCCTGTGGCGGCAAGGCTGCCATACAGCGTTACCTCAAAACGTGCAGCGCCGGAGTGGCTTGCAAGGAACATTTCGGCGGCCTTGCGCGGGGCCATGGTGTGGCTGCTCGACGGCCCCGTGCCTATGCGGTAAATTTCTTTTATCGATTTCATAACTGCAACATATTATTATCGGAAAACGAGCATAAAGTTACAAAAATGTAGCTCAGGCATACAAAAAACGCCTGACAATTCAACAGAATCAACAGGCGCTCTCCGTACTCGAAGCGGGACTTGAACCCGCACAGCCGCAATGGCCAAGGGATTTTAAGTCCCTCGTGTCTACCGATTCCACCATTCGAGCGTTCAGACTGTGCAAAAGTAATAATTTTTTTACACAGCGGCAAAACCATGGCTCCAAAATATAACATAAGGGCCAACTGCATAAAATACGTACCCGCTAATTTTCCTGAGCGCAGAAATGCAGAACATTATGTAAGGCAGATTTCAAAATATGTTTGACATAATTTTTTTATGCCCTTATCTTGCCCTATCTTTGCATACAGACAAATCCTGCATATACAGTAATGAAAGGCCTTGTACCATATACCATAAATGCCGGCGGCACGCTAATCGACCTTTCCGAGCCGCAGGTTATGGGAATACTCAACGTTACTCCCGATTCCTTCTACAGCAGCTCGCGCATGTTCGACGAAGAAGCCATTGCCTGCCGCACACGGCAAATTCTCGACGAGGGAGGAACGATAATCGACGTGGGAGCCTATTCCACACGTCCCGGTTCCGACGACGTGAGCGAGGACGAAGAAGCAAGGCGCTTGCGCATGGCGCTCGCAACGGTAAGGAAGATTGCACCCGAAGCCATAGTGAGTATCGACACGTTCCGGGCTTCGATAGCAAGGATGTGCGTGAAGGAATTCGGGGCGAACATAATAAACGACGTTTCGGGCGGCGACGCCGACAACGATATGTTCAGCACGGTAGCCGCCTTGGGAGTGCCTTATATACTAATGCACATCGGCGGAACGATAAACGACATGCACGCCGACGCACCTCTTACGTCGCATTCGCAACAATGCGCGGAATACATGTCGGGCGTTATGGCCTATCTTACCGAACGCCTCAACCGTCTGGACAGCCTGGGGGCAAAGGACGTAATAATCGACCCGGGATTCGGTTTCGGAAAATCCATGGAGCAAAACTATGAGATATTGCGTTACCTTGAAGATTTCAAAGCCTTGCAACGCCCGTTGCTTGTAGGAGTTTCGCGCAAATCGATGATATACCGCCTGCTCGGCACCGACGCCGACAACGCGCTTAACGGTACAACCGTATGCAACACCATAGCACTGCTGAAAGGTGCAAGCATATTGCGCGTTCACGACGTAAAAGCCTGCCGCGAAGCCGTTGAAATTGTACGCAAGATGTACGGCGAACCTTGTGCGCAATAGCCGTAAGCGCGGCGCAGCCGCACGAACACGTAAAATGAACTGAAAACATTAGCCACATGCTCACCTTCTCGATAAAAGACGCAATCGACATACTGCTTGTATCCCTGCTGCTGTACTACATCTACCGCCTGATGAAAGAATCGCGCTCGGGAAACATATTCATCGGCATTATAGTATTCATAATAGTGTGGATATTCGTTTCCAGGGTGTTCAACATGTCGTTGCTCGGCTCGTTGATGGACAAGGCGGTAAACCTCGGAACAATAGCGCTTGTCATACTGTTCCAGGAGGAGATTAGAGCCTTTTTCTCATCGATTGGCACACATCGGTCGGCAGGAAAACTTCTGCACCTGTTCAACCACAACGAGCATAAAAAGACTTCACGAAAGGACATAATGCCGATAGTAATGGCATGCATGTCGATGAGCAAGCAGCGTGTAGGCGCGCTCATCGTTTTCGAGCGATACATAGGCCTGGGCGACATCATAAACTCGGGAGAAGTAATAAACGCCAACATAAGCCAAAGACTGATTGAAAACATATTCTTCAAAAACAGCCCGCTTCACGACGGCGCAATGGTAATAAGCCACAAACGCATAAAGGCAGCCGGCTGCATACTGCCCGTGTCGCACAACGAAGACATTCCACGGCAGTTAGGGCTGCGCCACCGGGCCGCATTGGGAATAACACAAAAGAGCGACGCGCTGGCAATAACCGTATCTGAAGAAACAGGAGAGATTTCGGCAGCATTCAACGGCAAATTCCACCTCAACCTTTCGGGTGAGGAACTGGAAAGGCTGCTTGCCGAGTTTACCGTCTGACGTAACACCACCTACACCGGACCATACAATTTTCTGCGGCCTTTTGCAACAATATGCCGCACACACATCAAAACCGTTCAGGCAAAATATCGCGGCCAGGACGGTTTTTTGTATCCCCAGCTGCCGATTACGAGAATATATACCGAAAATATTTCGATTCTTGCCGCACATTATTACACGAACGTTCGCCACACTGTAAAAATATAGCTACTTTTGGCGCACAATACCGAACATCATGAACAACCTGCCTTTCCGAAAAATAACCCTCGCCGACAAAGAGGAAATCCAAAGTTACACATTCAAAAGCT
>URSZ01000148.1 GCA_900550635.1 uncultured Prevotella sp.
AGAACTTTGTGCGTGTTCCTATAGGGCGGACTTCAAACATAGAATCTACTAATTGGCAACTTGCGGACATTCATATTTTGAATTATGTCAGACATATTTCAAAATACAAGGCACATATTTTTTGCCCCTTGAAAACTGCCTGAAAACTCGTGCTGAAAACGCAGACAAACACCGACGCGGCAAACCGCAAATGCGTTTCAAGACAACTTTGTAACAATGCCCTCGAACTAATTTATAATAATGCTACAGATTTTCAGACATATTTTGTACTTTTGCCTTGCTTAATGCAAACAGTGCAGATGAAACTGGTAATAATAACGACACCCGATTTTTTCGTTGTAGAGCACCTTATTATCAATGCGCTCTTCGACGAAGGACTCGACGCACTGCATTTACGCAAGCCAGGCAGCAGCGCAGTACTGTTCGAACGCCTGATTTCGTTAATTAAAGAAGAATACAGGAAACGGATAGTAATACACGACCATTTCCATTTGAAAAAGAAATACGGCCTTGGAGGCATTCATTTGAACAGCCGTAACCCGCAGCTGCCCGACAACTACCACGGTAACGTCACATGCTCATGCCATTCTCTGGAAGAAGTGGAGCAATACAAGAAAAAGATGAAATACGTATTCCTGAGCCCTATATTCAACAGCATATCAAAAAAGGACTACAGTTCGGCCTTCGACGAAAAGACCCTTCGCGAAGCCGCTGATTACGGAATAATCGACAGCAAGGTGATTGCATTGGGTGGCGTAAGTTCGGAAAACATACCATTGCTGCGCGACTACGGTTTCGGCGGCGGCGCAATCTTAGGCGCTATCTGGAGCAAGTTCAATGCTACATCGACAACGGATTTCAAAGAAGTGATAAACACATTCCGACTATTACGCCGGGTTTCCGAATAAAGAAATATCAAAACTTATATACAACAACAAATAAAACCTATTTATAAAAATGAGCGAAAAACTGCCCTACATGGTTTTCTCAGGTACGAAGTCTAAGTACTTGGCAGAAAAGATTTGTGCTGAGCTGGGCTGCCCCCTCGGCAAACTGTTATTCACAAAATTCGCCGACGGAGAATTTGCCATTTCATACGAAGAATCCATACGCGGACGCGACATATTCCTTGTACAATCCACTTTCCCGAACTCCGACAACCTGATGGAGCTCCTGCTTATGATAGACGCGGCAAAACGAGCTTCAGCACGTAATATCATTGCAGTAATACCATATTTCGGCTGGGCACGCCAGGACCGTAAAGACAGGCCGCGCGTATCAATCGGCGCAAAACTGGTGGCCGACCTGCTGAGCGTAGCGGGAATAGACCGTATGATTACCATGGACTTGCACGCCGACCAGGAACAAGGCTTCTTCAATGTTCCCGTAGACCACCTGTACGCCTCGACTGTAATGCTTCCATACGTGGCTTCGCTCAAACTCGACAACCTATGTATCGCCACGCCTGACGTTGGCGGTTCAAAACGCGCCAGCACGTATGCAAAATACTTCGACTGCCCGCTCGTTCTCTGCAACAAGACAAGAAAGCGCGCAAACGTGGTAAGCGAAATGCAAATCATAGGCGACGTGAAAGACATGAACGTCGTAATCGTTGACGACATAGTAGACACAGCCGGCACTATCACTATGGCTGCCAATATTATGAAGGAAAACGGAGCTAAATCCGTAAGAGCCATTGCCTCGCACTGCGTAATGTCAGACCCTGCAAGCATACGCATACAAGACTCCGCACTGGAGGAAATGGTATTTACCGACAGCATACCATACACCGACCGCTGCGCAAAAGTAAAACAGTTGACAGTAGCCGGAATGTTTGCCGAAACAATCAGGCGCATAGAAAACAACGAATCCATTTCATCGCAATACCTTATATAATAAGTTTCAGTAACTGAACTGAAGCAAGGAGCAAAATGCGAATAAAAAGGAAAAGGGAATGGCTCATACCCGAAGGTAAAGAGCCTACCGAATTGGAACGCCGGGTAATTGCGGCGGAAGAATCCGGCGCAATCGTTCCACCTCGCAACCTCATAAAAACAAAAGAGCAAATCGAGGGAATAAGACGAAGCGGCGTTGTCAACACCGGAGTACTCGACGCTGTAGCCGCAGAAATCAAAGCCGGAATGTCAACAGCCGAAATCGACAGGATTGTTTACGACTACACCGTCAGCCACGGCGCAATACCGGCACCGCTGAATTACGAAGGATTCCCCAAAAGCGTATGCACAAGCATAAACGAAGTTGTGTGCCACGGCATACCGAGCAAAAATGAAATACTTCGCGAAGGCGACATAATAAACGTAGATGTATCTACAATACTTGACGGATATTACAGCGACGCTTCGCGCATGTTCGTAATCGGAAAAACCACCAATGCAAAGCAACGTTTAGTGGACTGCGCCCGCGAATGCCTTGAAATAGGAATGAAAGCGGCCAAGCCGTACGGATTCCTTAGCGACATAGGCTATGCCATAACAAAACACGCGCATGCAGCAGGCTTTTCCGTAGTTCGTGACTTGTGCGGGCATGGCGTAGGCTTGGAGTTCCACGAGGACCCTGATGTAGAACACTACGCACGGAAACCGGGACGCGGCATGCTACTTGTGCCGGGAATGGTATTCACCATAGAACCCATGATAAACATGGGAGACTGGCACGTTTTCATAGACGCTGCCGACGACTGGACCGTAGTAACAGAAGACGAGCTGCCGAGCGCACAATGGGAGCACACGTTCGTAATGACCGAAACCGGACTTGAGATTATAACCTATTAAAAAACTCCGAGAACAGAAATGGCAGAGCAAAAGCACTCGAACAAAATAACCATATTAGGAATCGAGTCCAGCTGCGACGACACATCCGCAGCAGTAATACAAGACGGATTCCTGCTAAGCAACGTAACCGCTTCGCAAGCTGTGCATGAAGCATACGGCGGAGTCGTTCCGGAATTGGCTTCGCGTGCACACGAAAAGAACATCGTGCCCACAATCGACCAGGCGTTGAAACGCGCAGGAGTAAACCCGGAAGAACTTTCCGCTATAGGAGTAACCTTAGGGCCGGGACTCATGGGCTCACTACTTGTAGGCGTGTCGTTCGCAAAAGGACTTGCCGTATCGCTCGGCCTGCCGCTCATAGAGGTTAACCACCTGCAAGGACACATACTGGCACACTTTATAAAGACTCACGAGGAAGAACCGCACATTCCAGAACTGCCGTTCATTTGTTTGCTTGTCAGCGGAGGAAATTCGCAAATTGTAAAAGTAAACGCATACAACGACATGGAAATATTGGGGCAAACGATTGACGATGCCGCAGGCGAGGCCATCGACAAGTGCTCCAAGGTTATGGGGCTCGGTTATCCGGGAGGGCCCATAATCGACAGGCTGGCACGCCAAGGCGACCCGCATGCCTTTACGTTCAACAAGCCAAACATGCCGGGGTACGATTATAGTTTCAGCGGCCTCAAGACATCTTTCCTTTACGAGTTGCGCGACTTCATAAAGCAAGATCCTAACTTCATCGATAACCATAAGGAAGACCTTGCCGCCTCGTTAGAATATACCGTAGTAAGCATATTGATGAAAAAGCTGGAAGCCGCGGTAAAAGACACAGGAATCAAACGAGTGGCAGTTGCAGGAGGAGTCTCGGCCAATACGGGACTTAGGCAGGCATTCCTTGAGAGGGCTGAAAGAAACGGATGGGAAGTGTTCATTCCAAAGTTCGGATACACCACCGACAACGGCGCAATGATTGCCATTGCGGCGTACTTCAAATACCTGGACAAAGACTTCTGTCCTATCGAAAAGCCTGCATATTCACGTGTTACAATAAAATAAAAACATATAACCATGAACTTAGACATTAGAATAATAAGCCGTGACATTAACGAAATGTTATGGAAGTCGAAGAAGACATTGTCTACGGCCGAAAGTTGCACATCGGGGCGTGTAGCCACAGTTCTGACAGCCACACCCGGAAGTTCCGAATATTACCTCGGAGGAATTGTATGTTACGCCGACAAAGTAAAGGAAGAACTGCTCGGAGTGGACCAACAACTCATCGAGACAAAGACATCCGTGTGCGAAGAAGTGGTAAAACAGCTGGTATTAGGCTCCAACAAGTTGTTCCATTCCGATTACGCCGTTGCCGTTAGCGGTTACGCAGGCCCGGGCGGGGGAACTCCCGAAATTCCCGTAGGAACTATCTGGATTGCCGTTGGAAATGAGGAAAACATCGTAACGCGCAAACTGCAACTCGACCATGGCCGCGACAAGAATGTTTCGATTGCCACATTTACCGCAATGCAGATGCTCCACGAATTGCTGAGTTCGCAAGCACAAAACAACGAGGAATAAACCGGCAAGTTTTATTTGTCTGCATTTCCAGCCCCGTTTTCAAACGGGTTTTCAAGCGGCAAAAAATATGTGCCTTGTATTTTAAAATATGTCCGACCTATTTCAAAATATGTCGGACATATTTTTTCCTTGCTCAGAGAGGGGTATAATTCTCTGAAAATGAGTTTTCACTTTTTCCTGCCCGAAAGCAGACATTTCCGTACCGTTTTCCCGT
>URSZ01000149.1 GCA_900550635.1 uncultured Prevotella sp.
AATAGGTCAGACATATTTTGAAATATGTACCTTGCATTTTTTCTTTTCTCCCACGTGTGGTAAACGCACTGAAAACCAGTTTTCATCTTTCCATACCCTGAACCGGCCTTTTCGGTCACAAAGTTTTCTACTTTTTTATACGCTGCAAAACAACGCACAGCCATGGATTGTCCGTGCGGGACTTATCATAAATTTAATAATGCGTAAACAACTTCTTAAAAATCCCCCGATAATTTTGCGTTCGAAAAAACGATTCTCCTACACATAGCAAAAAAGAGGCAAGTTCTCACAAAACCATTATTCCATATCATACGTATGGATTTTTTGCCGTGCATGACTACTTTAATAACAACCCGATAAAAAAATTTATGCTAAGAAAGAAACTCGCTCTGTTCCTTTGCCTTATTGCAACAGGAACGTGCCTCTGCCAGCTTCATGCCGCAGCAGGGCACACCAAAAAGCAAACGAGGGACGCATACGTTGTCTGGGAGCCGCAGCTCGTGGACGCCACGCAATTCTCGTCCAACAGCTTCTCTACAACTAACGGCTCCAGCTTTGCCAATCTCATAGACGGCGACCCCAACACGGTTTTCCACTCCGTGTGGGACACCGAGATGGCCTCCGCTTCCACTACCGTTGAAAGCTGGGTGGAAAGGCTGGGAGAAATATTCGACGGTGTGAACAGCGACCCCGGCTACCACAACCTGCAGGTAGAACTGTTCGAGCCGATAAGCACATTCCGCTTCGAATACAAGAGCCGCAACTCGGCTTGGCACGACAACCCCAACCACATCGACATCTACGCAACCAACGACCCGACGCTCGGCGAAAGCACCTCGAACGCCGACCAGGACCAGTGGACGCACATCACCGAACTGACACCGGAGAACACCGACTTCCCCGGCGACGAAGTGGTTATAGACGAACCATGGCAATCGCCGGTTATCGAAATGCGCGAGCCGTTCCAATACATCCGCTTCGTGGTCAAGAACACCTCTATCGCCAACAATCCCTCGGACAACCCTACCGTGGGCGATACACGCACGTTTGCCGTACCCGAGATTACGGGCGTAACCTTCAACATGGGCGAGTTCCAGTTATACGCCCCGCGCGAGGTTACCGACCCCAAGGAAATCCTTTCCAACCTCGTCGACAGCGTGCGCAACATCTGGAACACCAACACATTCGAAACGGGTACCGACCCGGGCTACGTGAATGCAGAAAAGTATGCCTCAACCTACAGCCTGTGGGAAGAAGCCGACGCCGCCACATTCGACAACCTGAGCAGCGAACAGTACAATGACTACATAACACGCCTGCGTGCCGCGATAACCGACTTCATGGAAAACGGAACGTACAAGGTCGAAACCGGATACTACAACATAATAAACGCTCACCCCGACTTCTACAGCCTGCAGGGCGTAACAAAATCCATGTGCGTTAACGCCGAAAAACAACTGGCCTGGACAAACACTGACTCGCTCAGCGCAACACAGTTGTGGTACATAGAAAAACTCGACAACGGAAATTTCTCTATCAAGAACGTGGCTTCGGGCGAATACATAGGTACCGTCGAGGGCAACCTGCAGAACGTGCCGATGTTCCCAAACCACATGGTCGACCAAGTGTTCCGCCGCATAAGCAGCAACCCCGGGCAGTTCAACATCTCCAATGTGCAGATTATAGGCCAAACTGAGCTTTATCACGCCAACGACCACGAAAACGGCGCCGGCTTAAGCGGGCGTATCGCTACCTGGAACAACATAGGCAGCGAGGCTTCAATGTGGTACGTTCACCACGTTACCGACCAGGAACTCATCGACAAACTGGTAAACCAGGGGACGCAGGCCATCCTTGCCCAAGCCATGAGCCTCGCCCTCGACAGCGCCAACAACTCACGCAACAAAGCCAACGAATACAAAAAACTTATTAACCGCGTAGACCAGATTGCCTCGAACGCACAAAGCCCCGGCAACGGCTCGGCCTATGCCAACCTTATAGACGGCAATACCTCTACGATTTTCCACTCTGTATGGGAAAGCAACTTCGCTTCGGCCACGCAACTCGGCACAAGTTACGGCTGGCACAACCTGCAATTCACGCTTGACGAGCCAGTATCGGCAATACGTTTCGATTTCACGGGCCGCGTAAACACCAGCGGCTGGACCGATATACCTAACCACATCACCATATACGGAACAAACGACGACGCCCTCGGAGCAAGCACCGCTGCCGCCGATTCCGCGCAGTGGACCATGATAGAAGACATGACGAACGACAAATACAGTTTCCCGAAAAACTCGAGCGGCGCGGTTTACCACTCACCTGCCATCGATTTCAACGGCAACTCGTACAAATATCTCCGTTTCGTCGTTAAACACACCACGACAATGGAACCGGGCAACAGCCGGGAGAACGCTTTCATGTCTCCCCAGGCCACGGGCGTGACTTTCAACCTCAGCGAATTCCAGATGTACGACCCCGTTCCCACTGAAAAATCGCAGTACTTCACCGTTCCGGGCATGAAAGAGGCATGCGACGCCCTTGACGCAGCAATAACCGCGGCGCAGGAGAAACTTGCCGCCGGCACACTCACGGAAGCCGA
The DNA here is from genome assembly GCA_900550635.1 of uncultured Prevotella sp. Taxonomy (GTDB): domain Bacteria; phylum Bacteroidota; class Bacteroidia; order Bacteroidales; family Bacteroidaceae; genus UBA6398. Next base: position 2,606 of record URSZ01000149.1, read on the forward strand.
CATCACAACGCTTCAAACGGCTTACCGCCTGGTAGATACACTGTACGTTGACCGCCCGACGATATTCGGGCAACTAACATCGTTGCTCGAATCGGGCAAAAACCTCACAGACCTTGCCACAGGCTCACGTGTTGCTCTTATTAAAAACGTGTCACAACTAAATACTAACAGCGACAACGGCACTTCGAGCCAGTTGTCCAACCTTATTGACGGAAACACCGGCACATATTTCCACTCAGTATGGAACACCGGAATGGCCAATCCCGACATAACCGAGACAATGTGGAACGACACAATAATAGAACACTTCCCGCTGTCTACCGGAACGGGATACCACAACCTCAACGTTGCTCTGGCAGAACCGGTATCGTCGTTCAACTTCGAGTTCTACAGCCGCAACAACGCCAACTGGCACGATAATCCGTCGGACCTCGAAATCTATGCCACCAACGACCCCGAGCTGTTTGCCGAAGTGCGCGCTTCGAGCACTTCCAACTGGACTCTGATTACCGAGATAACCGAGGGGCTTCCCACCGACGCGGCAGTAGAAGTGCCATACACCTCTCCCAGCATTGAGCTGAACGGCGAATACAAATACATCCGTTTCGTCGTAAAAAACACCTGCACCGCCAACAACCCCACGGGCAACACCACAATCGGGCACACCCGCGACTTCCTGAATCCTGACGTTACCGGCGTTACGTGGAACTGTTCCGAGTTCCAGATGTACAGCGGCCTTGCTCCCGAAAGCATACAGTACAACTACATTCCCGAGGTAAAAGAGGCTGTCGACGAAATCCGGGTGCTCTTCGACAAATACGGTTCCTACACCGAGAGCGACATCAACTCCGAAGCTCCGGTTGCGGAACTCACCGCCGCACTCAAAAAGCTGCAGGAGGCTTACGTAGACACAACCGACGTGGTCGAGCTATACAATAATTATAAGGAAATTGCCGGCCGCACAACCGAAGGCGACGCCGTGGGCGACGTTCAAAGCTACGACGCAATCACGGCCTTCGAGGCCGCAATCGACGAAGCACGCCGTTCTATTGACGCAAAGAGCCCAACCAAGGAGCAAATAAATGCCGCTACCGAAAAGATGAACAACAGCTACGACGAATTCATGAGCTACGTAATACTGCCTGAACCGTATGAATGGTATGTCATCCGAAGCGGCGTGACCGACGAGAACTTCTCCTTTGCCATCGACCAGCCTATATTCCTGGGCGACGTGTCCACGGGCGCGCAGCTATGGTTGGGACGTTATCCTGTCGACGGCAGTGGCAGCGAGTTCAGCGATGTTTACGCAATATGGCGCCTCGTGCCGGTTGAAAGCAACGAACCGGTGGCGGAAGGCGAAGAAGTCAAGCCTTGGAAACGTACATTTGCTGTACAAAGCCTCGGCACAGGCCAGTATTGGGGCCCGTATCGCGGACAGGGAGCAAGCAATTGCCCGCTCATGAGCAACGAGCAGACGCCTTACAGGCTGTTCTACTACGGCATGGGATGTTTCAAGTTACAACAGGACGGCGTTGAAGATCCGATGGACTGCCTCAAGGCCGACGCCTCAAACAAGATTGTGCTGAACTACCCGGCAAACAGCGGCCACCAGCAGGCGTGGAAATTCGAGAAAGTGGAAGACCAATGCTATCTTGTAAATATCAACTGGTTCCCCGCAAATACGACGAGCATTATAACCCTGCCGTGGGATTTGACTGGCGAAAACGCGCTCTACAACCTTAACGACGGCATAGAGACTTACGCGGTAAACAGCGTGATAAAGAGCGAAGGCGCCGAAAGCGATGAACCGTCGTACACTCTAACGCTTACCGCAAAGGATGAGTTCGAAGCCGGCGAGCCGTTCGTAATCGTCACAACAGGCGAACCCAATGAAGACGGCCAGCAGCCGCTCACGTTCTACCTCCCGCCCGC
>URSZ01000150.1 GCA_900550635.1 uncultured Prevotella sp.
AACTTTCATGCGTCTGTTTTTCATCGCCACGCTAATTGCTTCAGTTATAGGGCTTAAAATCGTATCACATTAAAACTTTCACCGATGGACTGGATTATTTTGATTACAGCAGGCATGTTTGAAACAGCCTTTGCCTTTTGCATGGGGAAGATGAAAGGCTCGAAGGGCATGGCATTCCGTTTATGGGCCGCAGGGTTCATAGTCAGCCTCACAGCCAGCATGTGGCTGCTGTCCGTTGCGGTACAAACCATACCTATCGGCACGGCATATCCCGTATGGACTGGCATTGGAGCTGTCGGGACCGTGCTGTTGGGAATCATATTCTTGCACGAGCATGCGTCCCGGGCGCGGATATTTTTCATAACAACTTTAATAGCGTCGATAGTGGGATTGAAAATGGTGTAATCGGCGTAATAAAAGTTGCCGATTATGCTCCTCCAAAAAACAAGGCGAAAAACGTAGTAAGACATCTTCAAAAAAACACCATTGTCCGTATTTCTTTTCCCACCATAGGAGCTCTCGAAAAATATGTCCGACCTATTTCAAAATATGTCTGACCTATTTTAAAATATGTCAGACATATTTTTTTCAAAGTCCCGGACCTTTTTTAAAAGTACCCACGCGATGTATATTAATGGCGACGCACATGCGGCAATGAACGGTTTTCTTTAATTTTCGTTCCTATAATAAAAGAATGGCTTACCTTTGCAAGTCATTATTAAGTTAATATCATAAATGACCTATACGACGCAATCAAAATACACCGTATTCAATGTCCATCAGGAATGCGAACTGCTGCCTTTTATCGAAAAGGTACTAAACGGCATGAGCCACAACAAAGCAAAGGCCATACTTACAAACGGAGGAGTTATGGTCGACAAGCATATCGAGACACAACACAACTTTCTCCTGAAACCGGGCATGGTTGTCGAGATAAGCAAACGCAAGCCCGGTATTATGCTGCACAATAAATTCGTAAAGATAATTTACGAAGACCGCGACATAATAGTAATAGACAAATCGCCGGGCATATTGTCAGCACCGGCCCCGCACCAGTTGTATAACGTAAAAACCATTCTCGACAGTTACCTCAAGGCTTCACACCAAAAGTGCACTTCACACGTGGTACACCGTTTGGACAGGGATACTTCAGGAATAATGGTCTATGCCAAGAACATGAATATCGAGCAGGTTCTTGAACACTCATGGAAAGACATCGTAATCGACCGCAGATACATCGCCCTTGTCGAAGGCAAGATGGAGCAGCAGAACGGTTCGATAGAAAGCTGGCTTAAAGAAGATGAAAGATTCATAACATACAGCTCGCCTTTTGACAACGGAGGGAAATACGCCCTTACCCATTTCAGGACAGTAAAATCAAACGAGCGTTATTCGCTTGTAGAGCTGCGGCTCGAAACCGGGCGTAAAAACCAAATCCGCGTACACATGCAGGATATAGGCCATCCAATATGCGGCGACATAAAATACGGTAACAACAATGACGAGCAAAAGCGCATGTACCTACACGCATTCCGCCTCGTTTTACACCATCCGCGCACAAACGAGCTGCTGCGTTTCGAAACCCCATATCCCAAGGAATTCATGCAAACATACAACGGCAAGAAATAAAAATACGGCCATTTGCTGCAAAAACATAAATCACGCAAAGAAAAAATAAGGCATAACAGCCTAATAGCCGCAAAAATGCCACACGCATATTTTTCTATATCAAGATAAAGATATAACTTTGCAATCAAATTTGAAAAAAGACATACGTAACACTAAAACGATTAAAATCATGACTAAGGCAGAAATAGTAAACGAGATTTCAAAAAAGACAGGAATAGATAAAACCACGGCACTTACATCTGTAGAAGCATTCATGGAAGTCGTTAAGGATTCCCTCGCAGAAGGCGAAAACGTTTATCTCCGCGGCTTCGGTAGTTTTATCCTCAAAAAACGTGCACAGAAAACAGCGCGCAATATTTCAAAAAACACAACTATCATTATTCCCGAGCACAACATCCCGGCATTCAAGCCCGCCAAGACGTTTGTAAATTCAGTAAAGAAATAATAATCACGAGAAATCTCGTCGAAATATTACAAAACCTCTAACATTTACAACATATTAAACTTAAATAATTATGCCAAGCGGAAAAAAGAAAAAAAGACATAAGATGTCAACGCACAAACGTAAGAAAAGATTGCGCAAGAATAGACATAAGAGCAAGTAGTAGATTTATTCTCCGCAATTTCATCGACTAAGAACAAACTATGCCGCTTGCACAAATTCATAGCCGAGCGTAGTTTGTTCTTATTTTTTAAGTTTTTAGTTTTAGAATGCTGTAAGGACCAATCTCTACAGTATTTATAATAACAAGAGGGAGAATTTCATGCAATTACCATAATTGCAAGATTCGTAACTTAAGTATAGTAATCCAATAGGAAACTATAGGTACAAACATTTTACCTCAGTAATGACAAGTGAAGTAATTATAGATGTTCAGCCTAAAGATATTTCTATCGCACTTCTTGAAGATAAGCGTTTAGTAGAGTTTCAAAGCGAAAAACGCGAAGAATCGAACGCCGTAGGAAATATATATGCAGCCAAGGTAAAGAAAATCTTACCTGCACTTAATGCTTGTTTTGTTGATGTCGGTTATGAACGCGAAGCTTTTTTGCATTATCTCGACTTAGGCACACAGTTCAACAGCGCGTCAACTTATCTGAGTGCCATTACAAGCGGCGCCACGCAAAAACCTCTTGAACAGTTTAAGCTAAAGTCCACTCCCGACCTTCCTAAAGACGGGCAGATAAGCCAGGTGCTCAAAGCCGGCGACGAGATTCTGGTTCAAATATCCAAGGAACCCATATCCACAAAAGGGCCGCGCCTTACGTGCGAGCTTTCTTTTGCAGGAAGGAATCTTGTGCTCATACCGTTCGGCGAAAAAGTATCCGTTTCTTCAAAAATCAAGTCGGATGCCGAGCGCGCACGCCTCAAACAACTTGTCTACAGCATAAAGCCAAAGAACTTTGGAGTAATAGTACGCACTGTTGCCGAAGGAAAGCGGGTTGCCGAGCTTGACAGCGAGATGAAAGTGCTGCTATCAAGATGTTCCGACATGTTCAGGCGCACATTGGCCGACAAGAAACGGCCATTGCTCGTGTACGAAGAGATGAGCCGCACGGTTGCATTGCTGCGTGATTCGTTCAACACTTCGTTTGAAAGCATTTACGTAAACGACGCCGCCGTCTATAATGAAATATGCGCATATTTGGAACTCATCTCGCCGGGAAGCAAGGAGATTGTAAAATTATATAAAGGCGACATTCCCATATTCGACAACTTCTCCGTTACCAAACAAATAAAATCGGCTTTCGGCAGAACGGTGACATACAAACACGGCGCATATTTGATTATAGAGCACACCGAGGCCCTGCACGTTGTAGACGTGAACAGCGGGAATCGCACAAAATCAGCCGACGGACAAGAGGCTAACGCACTCGAAGTAAACTTAGGCGCTGCCGACGAGCTGGCGCGCCAATTGCGTTTACGCGACATGGGCGGGATTATAGTTGTAGACTTCATAGACATGTCTCTGGCCGAAGACCGCCAGAAACTCTATGAGCGCATGTGCCACAACATGGAAAGCGACAGGGCGCGCCACAACATCCTGCCGCTATCTAAATTCGGGCTAATGCAAATAACCCGGCAGCGCGTGCGGCCGGCCATGGACGTAATGGTCGAGGAAACATGCCCCACATGCGGCGGAACAGGCAAAATAAAACCATCGCTGCTTTTTGTCGACACGCTTCACGACAAGGTGCGGATACTATCAACAAAATTCAAGGTAAAACGCTTTACACTGCAAGTACACCCCTATGTGGCGGCATATATAAACAAGGGAGTATTTTCGATAAAGGCGCAATGGAGGCTGAAATACGGAATGGGAATAAAAGTACTGCCCAACCAAAGTTTCTCATTCCTGCAATACAAATTCTTAGACACAAACGGGGCAGAAATCGACTTAAAAGACAAAAACGAGATGAAATAAACTTCATCTCGTTTTTCTTTATGCAAAAAATATTACCGCCGATTCATAACCGGACCGGTGCGTAATCCCCAATATGCCCGGCTCGCTTTGTAACATGTGATTGAGTAGCCGGCCGGCACTTGCTCCTTTTCGCCGAGTACACAATTTACAAAACAGACATCCGCAGCAGCGGAAACCGGGCGCGGGAAACAGACAAAAAGAGCAGCACGAAATTGTGTCTCATTTTCAGATAGTTATACACGCCTCGGAGAAAAGAAAAAATACAAGGCACATATTTTAAAATATGTGCCTTGTATTTTGAAATATGTCCGACCTATTT
>URSZ01000151.1 GCA_900550635.1 uncultured Prevotella sp.
CGAGGCGCGGCCGTAAGGCGTCTGCTTTGCATAGTGCACGCGCTCCAGTTTGTCTGCCAGCGTGGGGCGTATGATGAGGTGGCGGTAACCCGGGTCGTTCTCGTCGGCATACACGCCGGCGCATGTGCGGTAGAACCAGGTGAGCGCGTTGCCGAGGAACGGGTGGTTATGCGACGATTGCCCGTCGTAATACTCCCAGAAGGTTGTTGCTCCCTGGCGTATCCAGTTACCGAACGAGGGGTAGTCGGTCTGGTTCATGGCATCGTAGGCCACGTTGTTCATTCCCATTTTGGCGAGCGTCTCGTAGAACAACCCCGTGCCTATGTAACCCGTATTCACATGGCTCTTGTACTTCTCCACAATCTCCTTGTGGAGCGTCTGCTTCATGAGGTCGAGCTTGCCGTCGGCCGCACCCATTACTATACCCATGAGGTTGCAACCGTAGTCGCCGTAGCTTGCCTCGGCAGTGTTGAAGAACGCCTTGTCGAACGCTTTGGCGGTACGGTCGGCCAACTCGCGGTACTTCCGTTCGTCGTCGGTGCGACCCAATGCCTTGGCCATGCGGCTCATGCGGTCGGCGCACTGCCACAGGGTGTAAGTGTGTACCTTCTCGTTGGCTGGCACTTCGTATGCGGGCACCCAGTCGCCGAGATTGAGCCAGTAGTATTCCTTGCCGTCGCGAACATTGGCACGCTTCTGGTGCATTATGCCCTCGGGTGTAACCCATGTGAGCATGTAACCAATCTGTCGTTTGGCCGCGTCGTAGTTCTCGACGAGCACCTGCTTGTCGCCATAGTGCAGGTAATGCTCCCACGGCATTATGACCATTGCCGCGCCCCAGGGCACTCCGCCGCCGGCCATTATGCACCACGGTGCCGCGTTGGGAACGTAGCCGGTCTCCTTGTCCTGTGCGTCGCGCAAGGTAGCAATCCAGCTGCGGAAGAATGCCGCCGCGTCGAAGTTGTGCATTACCGTTGTGCACACGGCCTGCCCGTCGCCCGTATAAGGAATCTTCTCGCGGTGCGGGCAGTCGCTCTCCACTCCGCTGTGGATGTTGTCCTTTTCCGTGCGCTGCCATATCTTGTTTATCTTGTTGAACAGCTCGTTCGAACTCGAGAACTCACAATCCACGTCCATTGACGTGTACACCGCCTCGGCCGTGAGCATGTCGGCAGTAAGTTCAGCGCCTTTCACGGTTACCGTGCGGAACACCTGCCAGGAAAATTTCGGAGTGTAGTCGATAGGCTCCGAATCCTTGAAAGTGTAGCTTACCTCTTTGGGATATTCGCTTTCGTATTTGATAGTCAGCTTTTGTCCTTCCGCGCCTTTCACTCCCTTGAAGTGCACCCAGCCGGAAATCACCTCGCCAAAGTCGACGGTGTAGCTACCGTCGTCGTTTTTCTTGAAACTTATCGGTTTGAATGTCTCCATTACCTTGTCGGCGGGAGTGTCGTGCGCGGTAAGCACTCCGCCCGGCGCATTGCGAAGGCTGTCGTCGAACGAAGGCTCGCACCAGCCCGGTATCTCCTTGCGTGCGTCGTAGTTCTCGCCTGCATAGAGGTCGCACGTCACGATGGCCGATTCGTGCGCTTTCCAGCTCTCGTCGCTTACAACCGTCTGGCGGCTGCCGTCGTTATAGGTTATCTCTATCTGGCAGATAAAGCGAGGCGAGCCGAAAGGACCTATTATAGACCCGCGGCTGTCGTAATATCCGCCGCCTATCATCGCACCCACGGCATTCTTGCCGCTCCTGAGCAGGTTGGTGATGTCGTACAGCAGGTACGACACTTGAAAACCGCTGGATTTCTCGTCAATGGATATATGCGGGTGGTGCTTCAAATCCGGCCTCGGGCCGTAGTTGGTGAAGTCGGGCACGAGAACGTCGTCACTTGGTTTTGTTCCGTTCACATAGAGTTCGAAATAACCGAGGCCCGTTACGTAGGCTTTGGCCGACTTGATTCCGTCCTTTACCTCGAATGCCTTGCGCAGCATGGGCACCGGCGACGGGTCGTGTACATCCTTGTTTTCCTTAATGGAATACTGCGGTTCTTCGCCCACCCAGGGAGCGCCTATCCATTTGGCCTTCCAGCTTTCGGGCGAAAGGCCAACGCTGAATTTCTGTACCTCGCTCCACTGCGACGCCTTGCCTTTGGAGTTCCATGTCATCACGCGCCAGTAATAGCTTTCGCCCTCTTTCAAGGGCTTGCCCTTATAGGGGATTAAATACGATTCGGGAGATTTTACTTTCTTGCTGTCCCATGCGTCGGGTTCGCCTGCTTCGAGGGCCTCTACCGACGTTGCAACGCATATCCTGTAGGCTTTCTGCTTCTCGGCCTGTGCAGCCGCGTCGGCCTTGTTTATCCACGAAAAGCGCGGTACGGGTTTTTGTGCGCTTTCATTTTGCAATGCTGTGTTCTTGGCCAGACTCGCGTCGACAAGCACATCGCCGGGCCGGTGTTCTATCCTCAACGACACGGGCGTTATCTGCGCCTGCGCATACAGTGCCATTGCCACAGCCGGCAGAAGCACAAGTCTGCGTAAAAAGAGAGTTTTTTTCATTTCGTATTTTGTTTTATGTTATACGCGAATTAACCTTTTGCAAGGTGCATTTTGCAAAAATAAACTTTTATCCGGGAATAACGGCACACATAAGGATTTTGTTTTGAAACGGGAGCATTTTTGTGCCCTGCAACCTGCATTGAAGGACGTTCGCGGCGCATACGGGAGAAGAGCGTAGTTTTTTGTCTGCATTTTCGAGGCATGTTTCAATATAGTTTTCAGGGGGCAAAAAATAGGTCTGAGATATTTTAAAATATGTCTGACATATTTCGAAATATGTGCCTTGTATTTTTTCTTTGCTCCCACGTGGGTAAAAAACACTGAAAATCAGTTTTCAATTTTTCGACAGTAAAACGGACATTTTTCATGCCTGTTTATTTCCGCCTTTTCATGCTGTTCAACACCCGTGAACCGGAGAACGGAAATCGCATTGCGAAGCACAAGAAACAAGAATGCGAACACTTTTCATAACGGAAAAATGTTCGCATTCGATAATTATTTGCTTCGGAATTAAAGGGGAAAAAGCAAATAAAGAAAGACTGGTAGTATATGCTTTCACTCCGCCTGCTGCTTACAGCGGCGTATGGTTCCTTGCTTGATGGTGCGCGCCTTGTTCCCCGCCGGAGCCGCAGGATTGCATACCTTGCGGCCCGCGTTTGAAATTTAAGGCGTTGCACGACCCACAGCGGCAAAGATATGTATTAATTTTAAATAATCATATTTTTGGTACAATATTTTCGCAAAAAAATCATAACAAATCAAAACTACAGTAGTTTTTTGAGCCGACATATACATATACAAAAAACCGGGCAACAGTATTGCAAGCAAAACTGCTGTCCGGTTAAGCGTTCTTTTAAGGATTTTATCCGGCGTATACGGTCTTTTTCTCCTTGATACGTGCTTTCTTTCCTGTAAGTTTGCGCAGGTAATACAGTTTAGCACGGCGCACTTTACCGATTTTATTCACTTCGATATGGTCGATGTGCGGCGAATTGATAGGGAATATACGCTCTACGCCAACTGTGCCCGACATTTTGCGGACAGTAAAGCGGCGCTTGTCCTGATGACCGGTTATTTTTATAACTACACCACGGTACAACTGGATACGCTCCTTGTTTCCCTCGACGATTTTGTATGCCACGGTAACCGTATCACCGGCTTTGAACACGGGATACTGTTTTTCAACGGCAAAAGCTTTTTCAGCAACTTTAATTAAGTCTTCCATTTTTAATTGGTAATAAAATTGTTTGTTCGTCCCGGCGCAACATAAACAAGTTACTCTAACCGGTTTGCATTCGGGCTGCCGTCGTTGAAGCTGCTACTGCCTTGCTTCATTGCGCCCCAGCCCGTGATGAAACTCTTGCCAGCGATTGCGCGGAAAGCGGTGCAAAGGAACGAAAAACTTTTGAAATGAGCAACTTTATCTGTGTGTTTTTGTCATTTTGACCAAAAGTATGCCCCGAAACGTTTTTCTTACATTAAATAATGTGCACCTGTCTGCACACGCACAAGCCTTATTGCGCATTAAGGTTGCTCGCGGGAAATTTTGCATGCACTTTGAAGCCCGCAAGCCTCGCGCACATGCAGTTTTACGTAATTAATTGCGAAAAAGTTCTTAACTTTGCCAGCCGAAGAACAAAACAGCCTGATTCATAAGATGAATATTCTCGTTACCGGCGCCAGCGGATTCATTGGGAGCTTTCTTGTAG
>URSZ01000152.1 GCA_900550635.1 uncultured Prevotella sp.
CACTTAATTTTTGTTGTTGCCTGTTTATTTTGTGTCCTGTCGCAGCCGGTTTACATATGTTAATGGAATTTCGAAGATGTGTTGCGGCTTCTGAATGCGGGGGTAGGACTTCCGCAAAAATATGTGCCTTGAATTTTAAAATATGTCCGACCTATTTCAAAATATGTCAGACATATTTTAGCCCGCATGAAAAGCGGCTTTCGCGGCAGTATTTTGGCTTTGTTCAAAATGTTAAACCGACGGGCAAAATATTGACTGTACTTGCCGAAACGTCAAATAGCCGAAGAGCGAAATTTTCCGAATTGTGTGTGTATTGAAGCAATAATGTTACCTTTGCCGGTAATTTTGTTGTATTACACTATATACAGGAGTATGGATAGCATAAAGGATTTCTATGCCAAGGAATTTGAGCGGTATTCGGGTGAAAAAACATTGCTTAAGCGCCGCGGGCGCACATTCATGACATTGGAAATAGTATCGTTTGTAGCAGCTGTTGCGTTTGTTGTTCTTTATATTGTTGAAAGCGTCTCTTCTTTGGTTTTGTTGGCAGCATTGGTTTCGCTTTGCACGTATTTGATAGTAAGGCATTATGATGTCAAAAACGACAGGCGAATAGAGTGGCTGACAAAAAAGTGTATCGTATATAATAGAGAACTCTGTTATTTGCGCGGGGACTTTTCGGTTTTTGATAAAGGCGACCGGTATGTTGACATGTCACATCCTTATACTTTGGACATGGATGTGTTCGGGCGCGATTCCTTGTTCAACCGTATGGATCGCACTGTTACAACATGCGGTAGCAATGCCTTGGCCGCGTCGTTAAGGGAATTGCCCGAAAGCAGCATGGATGTGGAGCTTCGCCGGCAGGCCGTGGACGAGATGTCGCGTATGGAGGCCTGGCGCACGGATTTTATAGTATGCGGTATGGGGAGCGTGGCTGAAGGCAATTCGGAAAAAACGAAAATCAATTCGGATGATATTTTAAACGTAGTTCGCGAAGTGTCGGCAATCCGCTTTCCTCGTTTCTTTATGGGTAAGGCAGCATTGGTTGTGGCATTTCTCCTGATGTCGGTCTTTTATGTTATGTTGTTTTGTTCAGCGTTTATGTCGCTTCCGGGTTTTGTGCCTTTCGATTACGGCTTGCTGCTGCTATCCTTGATATTATTGGTTACAGGGCGACCGTTGTACAACGCCTATAAGGTAGTGGGCAAATTGCATGTGCAGATGAAGAACTTTGCCGGCTTGATACGTCATATCCATTCGGCGCATTTTGAATGCAAGGAACTGGATAACTTGTATTCTTCCTTATTCAAGGACGATACCAGCGCGTTAAAGGCATTCAACGAGCTATCCGGCATATCCGACAGCTTGGACAGAAGAGGAAACTGGCTTGCAATGATTGTTTTTAACATATTGTTTCTTAACGATTTCTTTATTGTGCGCCGATTTTTGAAATGGCAACGTACATACTTGGATAACATAGGTAAATGGATAGAAATCATAGGGCTGTTTGACGCATACGTTTCGAAAGCTGTGTTCAGGTTCAACAACCGGAAGGCTATATTTGCCGAAGTGCTGCCGGATGATGGAGTGGTTTTCCGGGCAAAAGGCATTTATCATCCTTTCCTGGGCGACAAGGCAGTACCTAACGATTTTGAAATAATTAATGGAAACTATTATATAATAACCGGGGCAAACATGGCGGGAAAAAGTACTTTCCTGCGGGCTGTTGGTGTGAATTATGTGCTGGCCATGAACGGCTTGCCGGTGTTCGCGGAGTCTTTGAGCGTATCGATGTTCAACCTTTTCAGCAGTATGCGCACAACCGATGACGTTAGCCGTGGTATTTCCTATTTTAATGCCGAATTGCTGCGCTTGGGTAGTTTGATAGATTGTTGCAAAAAGGCACGCCACACATTAATAATACTTGACGAGATACTGAAAGGAACCAATTCGCTCGACAAACTGAACGGCTCGCGTCTTTTTCTCGAAAAAATATCGAGCCTTCCCGTTACGGGCATAATTGCAACACACGATTTGGAGCTTTCGAAAATGGAGAACAAGTATCCGGAGCGTTTCCACAACTATTGCTTTGAGATACAACTGGCCGAGAACATAACTTATACCTATAAGATTACGGCCGGTGTAGCCCGCAACCAAAATGCCACTTACCTGCTCGGAAAAATGCTTGAAAACGTATGACATTCCGTGTCGTTGAATATTGTGGCTTCCCAATAAATAAAATTATCCCCGGATTGCAAAGAAGAAATCCGGGGATAATTTATGAATTTGTTACAAACGGGTAAGCGTTATTCCTGCAATGTCGGGAGCCCAACTGTAATCGTTTCCTAACGTTATTATGTTGTTGCCCGGCCTTAAGTATGCTTCGAACGATACATCGCTGTAGATGTTGTATCCTCCGCTGTTAAGTGAGTTTGCCGTCTGTCGTTTGCCGTTTACTTCGATGAAAAGGCTTCGGGTCTCGGCAGTGGAGTAGCTTACTGTTATCTTGTATTTACCACCTTTTTTTGTGTAGACGTTCTTCCACTTCATGACGTTCTGTGGGCTGTTGCCGAGGAATCCTACTTTTACTCCGCAAGGTGCGTTCTTGTCTTCTGTATATCTTATTATCTCGGGGTTTTTGCCCAAGTCGTTGAACAAAGGCATGAATGCCGTTCCGGCGTTGTATTTGGTGCGTTCTATTCTTTTGCCTTTTACCTTCCACACTTTGATACTGTGGGGCGGAACGGTTGTCTTTATCCTGTCTTTTATGGGAGCTTCGTCCTTATGGTTTACAAGGTCTCTTACTTTTATGGTTCCTTTCATGTCGATTTCGCTGAGCGGCAGGTCGAATTCCGCTTCGGTGTCGCCAAGGTTGAGTAAAGCCACGGCGCGTGTTTTCCCGTTCAGTTTCTCAATATCTTTTACATAAACGTAAGCGTCTCCCACGTGGCTTACAATGTATGCCTGAAGCCCGAGGCAGTCTTGGTTTATGGCGATAAGTTCTTTGTTTTTCATCAGTTCGAGCGATTGCTCAGGTATTTTTGTCATGTCGCAGCCCACGAGCAATGGCGAACTTTGTATACACCACATGCCCATGTGTACCTGCTCTTCGTTCAACGGAAGTCCTTGCCCGATTTCCAGCATGTCCATGTCGTTGTAGTGTCCGCCCCCGCAGTAAGCCGAGAGGTATTTGTTCTTTCCTATAACGTAGCATAGTGATTCCCAGGAAATGCGTATGTCGCCGCTTATTCTCCAGGAGTCGGCCACGGTGCTGCACCAAATTCCGGGATATGCCCATCGGCAAATGTTGTATGAAACGTTTTTCCCTGTAGCCTTGATTGCTTTTCCTATTGCGGTGTAAGTGGGTTGTTCCTGAAGCTGCATTCCGCTTGCGCCGCAGTAGTCCACTTTAATGAACTCGTATCCCCAATCGTTGAAATACAGTTTGCAGTCTTTTTCTTCATATCCGTACAGTCCTACGCCTTTTCCGAAAGCAGGGTTCTTGAAACTCCCGGAACCGCAGGTGTTGCCGGCAGCGTCGTTGTATATACCGGGGATTAGCCCTTTAGACCTGATGTAGTCGGCCACATATTTCATTCCGTTGGGGAACAGCTCCTTGTTGTAGAGCAGATTGCCGTTTGCGTCTCTTCCGCCCATGTAACCGTCGTCTATATTGCAGTAAACATAGCCGGCGTCCCTTAATCCGGACGATACTTGTGCGTCGGCGTTGGCGCAGATGTTTTTTTCGTTTATGTTAAGTGCCAATGTGTTCCATGAACTCCAGCCCATGACGGGAGTCTTTATTTTTTGTGCACTGGCAGCGGTTACGGTAATTGCAGCCGCGATGATAAGAGTGATTTTTTTCATGTCCTTACGGTTAGTGAGTTATTCGATATGTGTTAATATAATTCTTCGCAAAGCAAAAATATAATATTTTTTATAATAAACAATTTGTTTGGCCATTGTTTTGAGTATATGCTTGTGCATTATGGTAGAATGAGAGCATATTATGAATCGCAAAGTAATGCGGATATGTATAATATTGGGGTAGGCGTGTCGGTAGTTACCAGGGCGAATAGTTTACGCTTCTGTTTTATTTGAGATATAGGAAGCCTGTAAAAACGGTGTAAAATGAAGGCTTGAAAACGGACTTTTCAGTAGTCAAAAAGTGAAAACTAATTTTCAGCGCGTTATGCACACATAGGAGCAAATAAAAAATACAAGGCACATATTTCAAAATATGTCTGACCTATTTTAA
>URSZ01000153.1 GCA_900550635.1 uncultured Prevotella sp.
AAGTGCGGGATAAAAATGGTTACTTATAACTTTATGCCCGTACTCGACTGGACACGAACCGACCTCGACTATGAAATGCCCGACGGTTCGCGCGCTTTGCGCTTCGAACGCGACGCGTACATGGCTTTCGACCTTTTCATCCTCAAACGCCCGGCCGCACAAAAGGAATATTCTGATACCGACAAGGCACGGGCACTGGTGCGTTACGAACGTATGAACGAAGATGAGAGACATCGCATTACGCGCAACATGATAGCCGGCCTTCCGGGCTCGGAAGAGAGCTTCACGCTCGAACAGTTCAGGCAGGAACTGAAAAGATACGACGGCGTAACGGCCGAAAACTTGCGCGAAAACCTTATACTTTTCCTCAAAGCCGTATGTCCCGCTGCCGAAGAGGCAGGTGTGAAGCTCGCAATCCATCCCGACGACCCGCCCATGCCTATTCTCGGCCTGCCGAGGATTATGAGCTGCGCCGACGACTTCCAAAGCATTGTAGAAGCAGTTCCCAGCCCTGCTAACGGCCTTTGCCTTTGCACCGGCAGCCTTGGAGTATGTGCCGGGAACAACCTTGTCGATATGATGTACCGCTTTGGAAGCCGGATAAACTTTGTACATTTCAGGAATACCAAGCGCGACAAGGACGGGAACTTCTACGAGGCGAACCATCTTGAAGGCGATACAGACATGTACGCAATGATGAAGGCTTTGCTGGAGGTAGAGCAGCAGCGTGGCGAATCAATCCCCCTGCGTCCCGACCACGGACACCGCATGGTGGATGACCTTAACAAGAAGACCAATCCCGGTTATTCGTGCATAGGACGTTTGCGCGGCCTGGCCGAACTGCGGGGGCTTGAAATGGGAATAGCGCGCAGCATGGAGCGGAACTAAACCGCAGGAAACAAACATAAAATACATAACAAGGCCGCCGCACACCCGACGGCGGCACAGAAAGGAAAAAACAATAATGTCCCGATTCGACAAGACACAGGTAATTCAGAAAATAGGCGACACGCGGATAGTGCCCGTCTTTTACAACAGCAGCGCCGACGTGGCTGTGCAGGTAATCAAGGCATGTTACGACGGCGGTATAAGAGCTTTCGAGTTTACGAACCGTGGAGACTTTGCACACGAGGTTTTTGCGGCGGTGGCGAAGTACACAGCGCGCGAGTGCCCCGAGATGGCTTTGGGTGCAGGTTCGATAACCGACGCCCCCACGGCGGCCTTGTATATGCAGGAAGGCGCGGACTTTATCGTAGGTCCGTTGTTCAACCCCGACGTGGCCAAGGTGTGCAACCGCCGTTGCGTTCCTTACGTTCCGGGCTGCGGAAGTGTTACCGAAGTAGGCTTTGCCCAGGAAGCCGGGTGCGACATAGTGAAAGTATTCCCCGGCGATGTGCTCGGCCCCAAGTTCGTAAAGGCCATGCTCGCGCCCATGCCGTGGACAAAGGTAATGGTAACAGGCGGCGTTGAGCCCGCAAGAGAAAACCTTACAGGGTGGAAAAACGCTGGGGCGTTCTGTGTGGGCATGGGCTCGAAGCTGTTCCCTAAAGATAGGATTGAAAACAAGGACTGGGCGTATATAACCGACAAATGCAAGGAGGCATTAAGCTACATGTTATGAAAAAGTTCATGGACAAGGACTTCCTTCTGCAATCGGAGACAGCCAAGGAACTCTACCACAACCACGCAGCGAAACTTCCGATAATAGACTACCATTGCCACCTCGACCCGCGCGAAGTGGCCGAAGACCACCGCTTCCGTTCGATAACAGAATTGTGGCTTGGGGGCGACCATTACAAGTGGCGGGCCATGCGCGCAAACGGAGTGGACGAACGGTATATAACAGGTGACGCCGACGACCGCGAGAAATTCAGAAAGTGGGCCGAAACTATACCATACACGTTCCGCAACCCGCTTTACCATTGGACACATCTGGAGTTGCGCACGGCTTTCGGCATTTACGAGCTGCTCAATCCTGACACGGCCGACAGGATATACGACGAGTGCAACGAAAAGTTGAAGCAGCCCGGGTTTTCGGCGCGCGAATTAATGCGCCGGTACAACGTTGAAACGGTTTGCACTACCGACGACCCGGCCGACACGCTTGAATATCACAGGCAGATACGCGAAAGCGGCTTCGGCATAAAAGTGCTGCCGGCATGGAGGCCCGACAAGGCCATGGCCATAGAAAATCCCGAGACTTACAAGGCATATGTTACACGGCTTTCGGCTGCTGCCGACACAGACATCGTTTCTTACGACAGCCTGCTCGAAGCCCTGCACAAGCGCCATGCGTTCTTTGCCTCACAGGGTTGCAGGCTTTCCGACCATGGTATAGACCGCTTTTACGATGAGCCCTACACCGCCGGCGAGGTGCGCGGAATCTTTGCGCGTGTAATGGAAGGCAAAGTGCCCGGGGCAGTAGATGTGGCTAAGTTCCGTTCCGCGCTGCTCCACGAGTTTGCCGTTATGGATGCCGAATCCGGTTGGGTGCAGCAGTTCCACTACGGCCCGATACGCAACAACAATTCGCGGATGTTCGCTCGCATAGGTGCCGACGGAGGTTTCGACTCGATGGGTGAGTTTGCCACGGCGCAGCAAATGGCGCATTTCTTCGACCGCCTGGACAGCGAGGGGCGGCTGGCCAAGACCATTGTCTACAACCTCAACCCCGCCGCCAACGAAATGGTTGCCACCATGATGGGCAATTTCCAGGACGGCAGCGTGCCCGGCAAAATGCAATGGGGCGCGGCATGGTGGTTTTCCGACCAAAAGGACGGCATAGCAAGGCAGCTCGAAGTGCTTTCGCTGCAAGGCTTGCTGAGCCGCTTCGTGGGAATGCTCACCGACTCGCGCTCGTTCCTCAGCTATCCGCGCCACGAATATTTCCGCCGCGTGCTTTGCAACATTATAGGCCGCGACGTGGAGGAGGGCGAGCTGCCCGCCGAGGAAATGCCGCGCATTAGCCGTATGGTCGAGGATATTTGCTATTACAACGCGAAAAGATATTTCGCTTTCTGAAAAAAGGCTCACAAAGACAAACACAGACTCCCTTTAACATACCCTTTTTGCATGGCCCGGAAGCCCTTTGCTGAAGCGGGAAAAAATATGTCCGACATATTTCGAAATATGTCGGACATATTTTGAATTTCCTCAGAGAAATTTTTGATTTTCTCCGAGCACCGTTTTCGGTGCCGGTAACGTTTGTCTGTTTTGAACGGACTTTTTTAACACTTGTGCGTGTGTCTTTGCCAATGGCGCGCGGCACGAAGTGCTTTTGCCGTTTCCGGCGGCCGGCAGTGCGTTGTTTTAATGCCTTTTTAAGGTTATTTGTTCCACACGAACCTGTAGTTGAACCTGCGGTTGGGGGCCGTGTCGCCGCCGGTGGCCAGGCCTATGGGCGAGTCGAGGTTGGCCGGATTGTCGGCCCACTTGAAGTCGAAGCACAGCGACTTGCCTTTCAGTTTCAGGTCCTTGCGCGCTATTGTAACTACAAGGCTGTTGGATTCTACTGCAGTAGTTGCTTTTCCGGCCTCGTTCCATTGCTTGCCGTCGTAGGCGAGCAGCTTGCCGTCGCGCACCATGAAGTCATAGCCGTGCCAGCCGGTAGAGCTGTTCTTGTCGGAGTCGATGAACAACAGCATCCACCCTTCGGGCTGCTCGCGGCCCTTGAGCGCGTCGGCCGTCTCGACGTAGAACAGCAGGTCTTTCTTCGTCACTCCTACCTTGGCGCGCACGATGTCGTTGCGTCCCAGCTCGTCCTTGTAGTGCAGTTTGGCATATCCGTGGAAATCGCGGTGCGTTATGTCGCCGCGTGTGTCGCGGTACTCCACCTGTATGTCGTTCCACGAGGTGAAGTATCCCTTGTTCGAGGGAATCTCGCGCACGCCCTTGTATTTGCGTATGTTGGCCACCATCTGCATGTAGTAGTTGTCGGTATATCCGCCTTTCATGGGTGCGATTGTGCGGTTGAACTCGGCGTTATACTGGTCGATGAACGCAAAGTCGCTCTTGCGGCCGAGGAAGTTGCAGTTCATTGCGAACTTGCCCGCCGACCACTCGTTCCAGTCGTTAATGTAGATGAATTGCGGGTCGACGCTCAGAGCCTCGTCCCAACGGTCCTGGAAGTAAATGCCGTGTGCCGTGGGATTTTCCTCCACTTTGCCCGTTG
>URSZ01000154.1 GCA_900550635.1 uncultured Prevotella sp.
GAGAGATTCTTCTTGTTAGCGTAAAATCTGTTTTATCGTTTGGGGCTTTATCTATGTATATTGTTTTGAAATTTTCGTTTCCAATTTCAATGGCGGCACAATTGCAGAACGTAGTGTTTACTCGGCGTTCATGGCGCAATAGCTCAATGTCGATTTCACTTGTAATAAGTTGCTCCCGCATGCAAAAGCGCTCACTGCTTGCTATTATCCTGCCGTTTTCGCATATTATAGCGTTGCCTGCAAAAACTACATCTTGCGTGCTTTCTCCAAACCCGCAACTTGAAAAAACATATCCTGACAAAGTTCTTGCGCTCTGTTCGCGAAGCATGGATTTCAGATAGCTGTTTTTTCCTACGCCTTCGTTGTCTGCGCTCAGGTTAAATATTATTTCTGCTCCTGCCAAACAAAGTTTGGAGCTTCTTGGAACAGGTGCCCACAAGTCCTCGCATATTTCAATTCCGAATGTAGCTTCTTGTGTCTTAAAAATAAGACCGGAGCTTACAGGAACTTCTTTTCCGAGTATTTTTATCTCCTGTTCTTTTATATTGCTTGCAGAGGCGAACCAACGTTGCTCATAAAATTCTTTGTAATTTGGAAGATATGTTTTGGGGACAACACCTATTATTTCTCCTCTGTGCAGCACAACCGCACAATTCGCAAGAAAATTGCCTATAACTAACGGCAAGCCAACTATTTCAATGGTATTAAGGTTTCGTGTTGCTTTGCATATTACGTCCAATGACTTTTCTGCTTCTTTTATTAGTACACTGCTTTCAAAAAGGTCTTGGCAGGTGTATCCTGTTATGCTTAATTCGGGGAAGCATACAATGTCAGCATTTTCTTCCTCTGCTTGCAGCATAAGGTTTATAATACTTTCCGTATTGTATTTGCAGTTCCCCGGGCGCACTCCTGGAATGGCGCTGGCTACTTTTACAAAACCGTATTTCATTGCGAACTAAAAGGTAGTTATATTAGTAAAGAAAATAATGCCTTTTTACTTTTTCTCTTTACTTGCTTTGTAACGCTTGTTTAATCCTTTAAGGACATCTTGCGTTATGTTCATGGCCTTGTCTGCATATAGAATATTGCTTTCTATTTTGCTAAGTATTATGGAGTATTTGTGTGTCTTATTATAGTCTTTTAGGAAATTCTCGATAGAGTCACGCATTTCTTCATTGTATTTCTGACGCTCCTCTTCGAATTCGCGGGTCAGTTTTTCTTGCAATACACGTAAATCCTCATCTTGTTTTTGTAGGGAAGCTTGTGCCTCTACAGCTTGTTCTTGCGATGTAAATGCTCCCTGTTGTACTTTTTGCTGGAAATTAGCAGCGGCGTTTTGCAGTGCTTTGCCTTTTGAACTTAATGTGGCTTGTATATTTGCTCCCTTTTTTTCTAATATTTTTGAGTGGTCTACACAGAACTGATAGCTGCTTAATATGGAGTCAACCTCAACAAACGCTATCTTAGGAATAGCTACACTCTCGCTGTTGCTGTTAGCTGTTGTTCCTGAAGTCTTTTGGGTGTTGTCTGACTTTTGGCAACCCGTAAAAAATGCGCTTCCTACTATAAGTGCTGCTGATAGTAATATACTGTTGGTTGTTTTCATTTCTTCGTCTCTTTTAAATTATTATTGCTTTGTTGTGGTTGTTTTGTTTTGGTATTTGTTTAATTTTGTCTGTGCAAAGATAATCAATTACACTGATTAAGACGGATAAACAGAAAAAACTTGATAAAATGGAAAATTTAAATTTGGAGCCTCGCAAAGTATTCGACTGCTTTGCTCTCGTAAATAAGGTCCCACGTCCTTCCAAAAAGGAGGAAAAAATGATAGCGTTCCTTAAAGAATACGGCGAAAGTCTCGGGCTTGAGACCAATGTTGATGAGGTTGGAAATGTAATAATAAAAAAGCCTGCTTCGAAGGGTTATGAAAGTTGTGCCACAACAATTATACAAAGCCACATGGATATGGTTTGCGAAAAGAACGCCGATGTGGATTTTGATTTTATGAATGACGCAATTCAAACAGAAATAGGCGGTGAATGGATGCGCGCAAAAGGTACGACCTTAGGAGCAGATGACGGTATCGGCGTGGCAATGGAATTGGCCTTGCTGGCTGATGATACAATTGAACACGGACCTATAGAATGTGTCTTTACACGCGATGAAGAAACTGGCCTTACCGGTGCGCAAGGTATGAAACCTGGTTTTATGAGCGGTAAGTATCTTCTCAATTTGGATAGCGAGGACGAAGGACAGATATTTGTCAGTTGCGCGGGCGGTGCACGAACAGAAGTGACTTTCAATTTTAATTGCGAACAGGCACCTGAAAATTATTTCTTCTTTAAGGTCGGGGTCAAAGGCCTTACAGGCGGTCACTCGGGGGACGATATTAATAAAAAGCGGGCGAACGCCAATAAGTTGTTGGTGCGTTTTATGTATAATGAAATGAAGAAATATGGATTGCGTGTTTCTGACATCCAGAGCGGAGGTTTGCATAATGCAATACCTCGCGAAGGCTGGGCTGTTTGTGCAGTGCCAGTGGAGTATAAGGAAAATGTTCGTGTCGATTTGAATGTGTTTGCTTCTGAGGTGGAAGAAGAATATTCACAAACCGAAAAGTCTGTACAGTTTACATTGGAAAGTGTAGAACCTTCAGAAGTAATAGAAAAAAACATAAGCGATAAGATAATCACCGCACTCCAGGCCGTATATAACGGTGTCTTTGCCATGAGCCAAGATTTGGACTGGCTTGTGGAAACTTCGTCTAATCTGGCAAGCATTCATAAGGTTGGAAATAAAGTGCTGATTAATTCTTCTCAAAGGTCGAGTCTTGGCAGTGCACGCAGGAACATGAGTGATACTTTTGCCGCAACTTTCGAACTTGCCGGTGCGGAAGTGAAGATAGGCGAAGGCTATCCGGGCTGGAAGATGAACCCTGACAGCGAAATCCTGAAAATAACGCAAGAGGCTTACAAGCGGTTGTTTAATAAAGACTGTAAGGTTCTTGCCATACATGCCGGTTTGGAATGCGGCCTGTTCAGTGAAAAATACCCCGGGCTTGACATGGTTTCTTTCGGTCCTACGTTGCGCGGAGTGCATTCACCGGACGAGAAGTTGCTTATACCTACTGTAAAGATGGTATGGGACTTGCTTCTTGAGATACTTAAAAATATTCCGAAAGTAAAATAATAGTCTTTACGCCACAGTCTGCCGTAATAACCGGCGTCTGTGGCGTATTTTCCGGATATTCAGAAAATACGTGAAATGAGTTTTGGCTTGAAATTTTGCCGGCTGGCGGCAGGTCGTATGTATTTGCTGTTGCTGACTACGCTGTTGTTCGCGGCGCATGGTGTGTTTGTTTCGTGCGACGATAATGACGATTTCACGACCTCGCCGTCAGCGCGTCTGACATTCCCGGCCGACACGCTCCGGCTCGACACAGCCCTTACTGTAGTGGGTTCGCCGACATATTCCTTTACTGTGCACAACCGTACAGGCAAGGGCATACGTATAATGAATGTAGCCTTGGCGGAAGCGGAAAGTTCCGGATTCCGTGTCAACGTGGATGGCACATTTATTAACGAGGATTACAACTATGCCATAGAGGTACGGAGCCACGACAGCATAGCCGTGTGTGTGGACATTCAACCGCGCTTCCAGGATAGCGACGAGCCGGTGCTCGTGAGCGACCGGCTTATGTTCACGCTCGAGAGCGGGGTAGTGCAGCAGGTTGTTCTGCAGGCTGTAACCCAGGATGTAAATGTTATGGAGCATGTGTTGCTGGACAAGGATACATGCCTGTCGTCGCGACGTCCGTATTTTGTTAAAGACACGCTCCGGGTGGCAGAAGGCTCGACTCTTACCATATCGCCGGGTGTGCGGATGTTGTTTGCTCCAAAGGCGGGAATGCTTGTTGAAGGTACGCTTGTGGCCCGTGGTGAGCGCGATTCGCTCATACTGTTTCGCGGCGGTCGTATGGATTATATGTTTGACGGGCAGCCTTACGACCGCATTCCCGGTCAGTGGGGCGGTATAACCTTTGCGTCTTCGAGTTATGACAACGAGATGGAGTATTGCGACGTGCATAGCGGCACGTTTGGCAT
>URSZ01000155.1 GCA_900550635.1 uncultured Prevotella sp.
AAATGGCAGGGCCTGTACGGCACGGCACAGGTGAACGGCCACAAGGTCGTGCTGCTCAAGCCGCTGACCTACATGAACCTGAGCGGCCAGAGCATTGCCCCCGCCGCCAACTTTTACAAGATCCCGGCAGACCACATCATTGTGCTGTGCGATGACATCACCCAGGAGCCGGGACATCTGCGCATCCGGCCCCACGGCTCTGCCGGCGGGCACAACGGGCTGAAAAGCATTACTTCCGTGCTCGGAACACAGGAATACGCACGCCTCAGATTCGGGATAGGCAACGACTTTCCACGCGGAGGACAGGTTAACTGGGTGCTCGGCGAGTTCCCGCCCGAACAGCTCGAACATCTGGATGAGCGCATAAACATTGCATGCGAAGCAATAAAGAGCTTCTGCCTTGCAGGAATGCAGTTTACCATGAATAACTTCAACAACAAATAACAGTTTGCCACACACTGCGGCAAACACAATAGCACAACAGGAAAAACAACTGAAATGGCCGGCGCACGACTGGACAAATGGCTTTGGGCCACAAGAATATTCAAGACACGCACCATTGCGGCTTCGGCTTGCCGCAACGGCAGGGTGTACGTAAACGGCAACTACGCCAAAGCCTCGCACATTGTAAACGAGGGCGACAAGGTGAGCGTGCGCAAACCGCCTGTGCTCTACACCTTCCTTGTGGAAAAGGCCATAACCCAGCGGGTGGGCGCTTCGAAGCTGCCCGGAATAATAAAAAACATCACGACGAAAGACCAGCTCGAAATCTTAGAGATGAGGAGGATTGGCAACAACGGGATACGCGACCGCGGCACCGGACGCCCTACAAAAAAGGAACGGAGGGAGATAGACGGATTCCTTATGAACGCCGGAATGGACGATTTCAACTATCCCGGCAGCCCGGACACGGAGGAAAATGAAGGAGAAGGCGCTTTCGATGAAAACGGCTACGACAGCATTTTCGACGAGATATAAGCGTCCGACGGAATCCCGAGCCAGCACCTTCCACCTTTATTCGCATTCCCAATCGATAAAGACACAAACGTTCGGAGGTCCAAAAAATATCTCTGAGATATTTCAAAATATGTCTGACATAATTTAAAATATGTCAGACATAAGTTTTTTTTCGGGCCGGGACCATTTGAACATCCGCCAAACAATACTCCGCCGTCGCTACCGACACCCTAACAGGTCATACCCGCCCTATGTCTTTCAGCAAACGTCCTATTGCCCGACCTGCGTCTTTTTCCTCATTCAGCAACGTAACGAAACGGCTTCCGATAATTACCCCCGAGGCGTGTTCGGCGGCAGCATTATATGTCGCAGCGTTTGAGACACCGAAGCCTATCATCCGCGGCCGGCGCAGGTTCATGTTCTTTATACGTGAGAAGTATTCCCGTTTGCGGTTGTCGAAATCCTTCTGTGCACCTGTTGTTGCGGCCGAAGATACCATATATATGAATCCTCCGTCGGAATCACTGTCGATAAGGCGGATTCTTTCGTCTTCCGTTTCGGGAGTGATGAGCATTATCATTTCGAGTCCGTATTTACGGGCCGTGCCGCGATACGATTTCATGTATTCATCGTATGGAAGGTCGGGTATAATAAGCCCGTCGATTCCTATATCCGCACATTTACTGCACAGGGCCTCGAAACCGTATTGCATTATGGGATTTATGTAGCCCATAAGTATGAGCGGAATCTTCACGTCGTTGCGTATGCCCTCAAGCTGCGACAGCAGTTTGTGCAGCGTCATGCCGTTGCGCAGGGCGCGCGTCGCGGCGTCCTGTATCACCGGGCCGTCGGCCATGGGGTCGCTGAAAGGTATTCCTATTTCCACCATGTCAACTCCATCCTGTTCCAAGGCGCGTATTACGTCGGCCGTGCCGTTAGCGTCGGGGCAACCGGCGCAGAAATATATCGACAGTATGCCGTTTTGCCTGTCGTTGAAAAGTTTGTCGATTCGGTTCATAGCATGTAAGTTTTATTAATGTCGTTTATTTGTATTATGTCCGCGGCAGCCGGTTTTCTTCTTCCCTTATTGCGCTTATGAAGCGTGCCAGTGCTTTTGCGTCTTTCATTGCCGGGGATGTTTCGAAGCCGCTGTTCAGGTCTATTCCTGCAAAACGCGGATGTTTGAACCTCAATATGTCGCTTAGCGAGGATTCTTTTATCCCTCCGCTTATTATGAACGGCGTATTTCCGCTGTATGATTGCAATACCTCCCAGTTGAACATCCTTCCCGAGCCGCCGAATGAAGGAGTTTTGGTATCGAACAACAGATAGTCGTACCCTTGTATTGCCGAAGCCTTGGCTGCGTCTTCACTGCTGCCTATGTTTATTGCTCGTATAATAGACAAACCTGCGGCTCTCAGTTCCCGGCACTGGGCGGTGGGGACATCGCCGTAAAGCTGCACCAAGTCAAGCCCGAATGCCTTTGCACGCGATAATATCTCGCCTGTATCGGCGTTCACAAAAACACCTGCGCGCTTTGTGCGGGCGGGAAGATAATCGGGCCTTTCACCCACAAAACGAGGTGAAATAGGATAAAATATGAATCCCTGCCAATCGGCTCCCGACAACTCTACTGCGCGTATGTTTTCAGCGTTACGCATTCCGCACACCTTTATTATCATACCCGTGGATTTTGATATAATTCCCATATATCGGCAACGAGACGCGCAAGTTCCTGCGCCGGATTATCTGCCTGCATGAACGACTCTCCTATAAGGAATCCCTTGAAGCCAAGCAACTGCAATCTTAAAATTGTTTGTGCGTCCTTTATCCCGCTTTCGGATATGCGCGTTATCGAAACAGGAAGTTTCGGGGCAAGGTACTCGGAATTGGCCGTATTTGTGATGAATGTTCCCAGATTGCGGTTGTTCACGCCTATTATATCAATGTTGTCGTTCACGTATTCGAGTTCGTTTTCGCAGTGAACCTCAAGCACCGTTTCAAGTTTCAGTTCGTGCGCAACGGCAGCAAGGTGCCTGCATTCGTTCACGCCCAGCGTGGCAGCAATAAGCAATACCGCGTCGGCTCCCGCCGCACAAGCCTGGTGCAACTGATACTCGTCGACTGTGAAATCCTTGCGCAGGATGGGGATGTCGGCAAGCGGGCGCGCTGCAAGCACATCATCAAGAGTTCCGCCGAAATATTTTTCATCAGTAAGCACCGACAGCGCAGCAGCTCCGCTTTTCCGGTAGCCGGGTATTATATCTGAAGGTTTCGCTTCGCGTTTAATCCAGCCTTTTGACGGCGAACGCCTCTTGAATTCCGCAATTATGCCGTGCGAGGACGTTTCAAGTGCATTGCGCAGGCTTGCCGTTGGATGATAACACGCATTTACATATATTTTGTCGACGGGCATACGCTCTTTAAGCGCATTTATTTCCTCGCGCTTATGAGCTACTATTTCAGAAAGTATGTCTTTCATTTATCAACTGTTTATTTCGATGAATTTTCTAAGAGAAGCCAACGCTTTTCCGCTGTCTATCGACTCGCGTGCCTCGCCTATGCAATCGCTTATGCTTTTATCCGGGTTTATCGTCTGTATTGCGAACGCTGCATTAGCCACAACGGTGTTGCGCTGTGTAACGGTAGAACGGTTTTCCAGCACAGAGTCGAACACTTCTTTTGCTTCGTGTACGTTTTTACCTCCCGACATGTCGTCTTGTGAAGTCTCGCAGAAGCCAAGGTCGGACGGGCTGTAAATTGTTTCGTACTTGTTTGTCATAACCTTGAACTCATCGGTAAGTGATATTTCATCGTAGCCGTCTATGCTCGTTACTACTGTAAAATTCGTCCCGGTCTTTCTAAGGGTATTGGTATAGAAACGCATTTGTTCGAGGTTGGCCACACCGAGAAGCTGGTATTCGGGCGTAGCAGGATTAATGAGCGGCCCGAGAAGGTTGAACACCGTAGGGACTTGCAATGCTTTCCGCACAGGTGCGATGTTTTTCATTGCAGGGTGGAACAGCTGCGCATGAAGGTAGGCAACGCCAGACTTTTCTATCGAACGTGCGAGTTTTTCCCTGTTGTTGGTGAAAATCACACCGTGTTC
>URSZ01000156.1 GCA_900550635.1 uncultured Prevotella sp.
CACACCTGGAACCGCGACCTCATACGCCAGGTGGGATATATCACCGGCAGCGAGGCACGCCTGCTCGGCTACACCAATGTCTACACCCCCATTCTCGACGTGGCGCGCGACCAGCGCTGGGGGCGCAACGAGGAAGTCTACGGCGAAAGCCCGTACCTCATAGCCGAACTGGGAATAAACATGGTGCGCGGCATGCAACAGGACTACCAGGTGGCTGCAACCGCCAAACACTTCCTCGGACAAGGGGCTAACCGCGGCGCACGCGACGGCGCGGCGCGCACCGACCCGCAGGTAACGCCGCGCGAACTGGAATACCTGCACGCATACCCCTTTGAGCGCGTAATAAAGGAGGCCGGGCTGCTCGGAATCATGAGCGCTTACAATGACTACGACGGAGTGCCCGTAACAGGTAGCGACTACTGGCTCGAAACACGCTTGCGCGGCCAAATGGGTTTCAAAGGCTACGTCGTTTCCGACAGCGAAGCGCTCGAATACCTCGCCACAAAGCACCATGTTGCGAGCGACATAAAAGACGCCGTGCGCCACGGGGTAATGGCAGGCATGGACGTGCGCTGCACTTTCCGCACGCCCGAGTCGTACGTGCTTCCGCTGCGCGAGCTCATAAAAGAGGGGAAAATCCCCATGGACACCATCGACAGCCGCGTGCGGGCAATACTGCGCGTCAAGTTCCTTGTGGGAATATTCGACCACCCATACCAAACCGACCTTCAGAAAGCCGACACTTACGTGAACTGCGAGGAAAACCAGAAGGTTGCCCTACAAGCCTCGCGCGAATGCCTCGTGCTGCTCAAGAACAAGGATAACCTCCTCCCGCTCGACATAAAGAAACTCGGGCGCATAGCTGTCGTAGGTCCCAATGCCGACGCCACCGGTTACGCCCTCCTCCATTACGGCCCCGTGGGCGTCGAAGTTACATCCGTGCTCAAAGGCATTCACCAGCGTCTGGGCGACACGGCCAAGGTGGTCTACACCAAGGGGTGCGACCTCGTAGACGCGCGCTGGCCCGAGAGCGAGCTGTTTCCCGAACCGCTCACGCCCGAGGAGCAGAAAGGCATAGACGAAGCCGTCGAGAACGTGCGGCAGAGCGATGTGGCCGTTGTAGTATTAGGCGGAGGCGAACGCACATGCGGCGAATCGCACTCGCGTTCGAGCATAGACCTGCCGGGCAGGCAGCTCGACCTGCTAAGGGCCGTTTACGCCACCGGCAAACCCGTTGTACTCGTGCTCATAAACGGACGGCCGCTGTCGATAAACTGGGCAGACCGTTACATTCCCGCCATTCTCGAGGCATGGTATCCCGGTTCGAAAGGCGGGACGGCTGTGAGCGAAGCCCTGTTCGGCGATTACAACCCCGGCGGCAAGCTGACAGTGACATTCCCCAAAAGCGTGGGACAGATTCCTTTCAACTTCCCGCACAAACCGGCGGCACAGGCAAACGGAGGCAACAAACTCGGCCCCGACGGGAACGCAACGCGCGCCAACGGTGCGATATATTACTTTGGCCATGGGCTGAGTTACACCACATTCGAATATTCGGGACTCAAATTGTCGGCCGAAACGATACGTCCCAACGAAGGCATAACCGTAAGCTGCACCGTAAAGAACACCGGCTCGCGCGCCGGCGATGAAGTGGCGCAGCTCTACCTGCGCGACGAGCAAAGCAGCGTAACGACATACGAGAAAGTGCTGCGGGGCTTTGAGCGCATACACCTCGCTCCCGGAGAGTCGAAGGAAGTGACGTTCAAACTGCTGCCGCGCGACCTGGAACTGCTTGACCGCAGCATGAAACGCGTGGTCGAGCCCGGAAAATTCAAGGTTATGGTAGGCACGTCGTCGGTAGACATAAAGCTGAACGGCGAGTTCGAAGTCGTAAACTGACCTCGCTGCGACACGTAAAAAAACGGTGCACGTAATTGTCTGCATTTTCGGCACGTTTTTCAAACGGGTTTTCAGGAGGCAAAAAATATGTCTGACATATTTCGAATTATGTCAGACATATTTTGAATTATCTCAGAGATATTTTTTCTTTGCTCTCATGTGGGTTTTACGCGCTGAAAACCAGTTTTCAATTTTTAGCACCGAAAAAGGCCGTTTTCCCGTCCCGTTTTTGCGTCATCCGTTGTCCGTTTCAACACAAGGTGCAGACGGCGGAGGATGATACGACAGTTTCACATATCGTCCATTGTGAACAGGCGGCTTTCTATCTCGTAGTTAAACAAAGCCTTGTTGCGCAGGGTTTCAATCTTATTGGCAAAAAGTTCGGGCTTGAAATTCTTTGCCTGCCTTTTTACTTCCGCAACCAAAGCACGCTTTCCGCCTGCATACAAGCCTACGATGTCTATCTCGCACTGCTGCGCACTGTTTTTGCCCTGCCACCACGAGCCGATTTCAGCAAATTCCTTGCTTTCCATCATTTGCCGGCGGAAATACATTTCCAATGCGATACCGGAAAAGGTGGTGTAATCGTCCTTTATAATACCGGCCAGCCGTTCGTAGTTCTGTATTTCGATGTAGCTCTGATACTTTATGAAATACCTGAACCAAAACCGCAGGAACATGTCCGACACTTCGTAGCGGACGGCTTGCGAACTTTCCTTTGAAAGAATCGGGCGCTTCTTCCTTACCAAACCATAGTCTTCTTCGAGGCGCTTCAGCTGCCCGCCCAGGCTCACGCCTCCCATGGCCGCCTCTATCTCGGGCAAAGTGGTGCGGCCGTTGGAAATAGCCGATATTATGGAGAAATAGTTACCATACTTTTTTCCGAACTCCTGCACCAGCAACGCACGTCCTTCGGTAATAAAAGGAGATTCCGGCTGCAACATGTAATCTACCATGCTTTCCATGCCGGTGCACCCGTTGTCCATTAACAGTTCGATATATTTGGGAACGCCGCCGGTAAAGGTGTACAATGCCAGCAGGTCGTCTTTTGCATAGTCCGGCTTATGGTCTGCAAGTATTTCCTTGAGCACCGAAGTGGTGAACGGCTGTAGCTTCAGAATGCTGTCGGCGCGGCCGTAAAGCGGTTCTTTCGCGTCGCGGAATATCTTATTCATCAGCGTATATACCGAACCGCTTATAATAAGATTCACATGACTTTCCTTGCGATACCTGTCCCAAACATCCTGAAGAATACTGTATATTTCGGGATTGACATAATAAAACTCCTGAAACTCGTCTATTATCAGATTGTACTTCATTCGCTTGCCCAAATCCATAAGAAAGCGGAACAGTTCCCCGAACTTAAAAATCTCGGGTATGTAAACATCCAGCGATTGCCGGATTTCCGAAATAAAACGCGCACAAAGGTCGGCTTCATTGCTCCGGCTTACAAACAGGTAAACCGTAGGAGAGCCTTCACAACTCTTAAATATCAGACTTGTTTTTCCGATACGCCTCCTCCCGGTCAGCACCAACATTTGCGAGTGGTTGGAAAACGCCATATTGCGCACTTTTTCCAATGTAGCAAGTTCTTTTTCCCTATTATAAAACTTCATATCGTACTCCTCTTTTTTTAGAGCCGTAAACTTTGCCGCGGTAAACTTTACGGCGGTTTTATTTACATATTGCAAAGATAAAAATTATATCAAAAAGCACAAACAGACGACCGGTTTAAAAATCACAATCTCCGCATTCGATATATTTTGAGGCTTCAAGCCTTGCACAGTTACTTGATTGCAAGACATTTGCCCAATAACCGCAAAGGTAGTACACAGCGGCTTTGCGGCGGGTTACGGCGTACCGGATTTTGTGTCGGAATACCCCACAAGTAAGGCTGTGTTTTTCACGTTTTTTTCCGCTCGCCTTTTTTGTCTGCATTTTCGGTGCGTTTTTCAAACGGGTTTTCAGGGGGCAAAAAATATGTCTGACATATTTCGAATTATGTCAGACATATTTTGAATTATCTCAGAGATATTTTTTCTTTGCT
>URSZ01000157.1 GCA_900550635.1 uncultured Prevotella sp.
GCGAATGCGCCATGCGGGTGGTAATCCTTAATAGTATATGGAGCTTTTCTTCTTCGGATGTTTCAAAAGCCTTTTGTATCATTTCGTAGGCTTCTTGTTGCGAAGAAGGTTCGAGTATAGGAATTAAGGCAAATTTTCCATAAAAACGTGAGTCTTGCTCGTTCTGGGAAGAATGCATTGACGGGTCATCGGCCACAATAACTATGAGCCCGCCGTTAACGCCGGTTATCGCAGAGTTTACAAACGCGTCGGCTGCAACATTGAGGCCTACATGTTTCATGCAAACAATGCTGCGCATGCCTGCATAAGACATTCCTAAGGCTGCTTCCATTGCGGTTTTTTCGTTTGTGCACCAAGTGCAGTGTATTTTTCGTTCTGCACTTAAAGGAGATTTCTGGATATATTCGGTAATTTCCGTGCTGGGCGTTCCCGGATATGCGTAAACGCCTTTTATGCCGGCGTGCAGTGCGCCTAATGCAATGGCTTCATCGCCCAGCAATAATGTTTTCCTCATTTTATTATGTTTTAGTTTTGTTTTATTTCAAATGGATCAGCGTCGTTTTGTACGGGGAATGTTTTCCGGAACTGTTCTAACATGCTCAGTTCTATTTCTCCGCTTATGTTGTCTTCCATATTGCGTTTACATTCTGCCATGGTATTTCCATAAGGGTCAATCAAGGCTGTACCTCCGCAATACTCGCACGAAGGGTCTGTGCCAACGCGGTTTACCCCGGCTACGTAACATTGGTTTTCTATGGCACGCGCTCTTAACAGTGCGCTCCAGGTATTTACTCTCGGTGTAGGCCAACTGGCTACGTATATTATCATGTCGTAGTCGCCACGATTGCGTGACCATACAGGAAACCGTAGGTCGTAGCATGTTTGCAGCAGTATCCTGACGCCTTTGTAGTTGACAATTACACGGTTTTTTCCGGGGGTAAAATGCAAATGTTCACCTCCGTATGTAAACAAGTGCTTCTTGTCGTAGTACGCTTCAATACCATTGGGTGTGATGAAATAAAAGCGGTTGAAATAATTCGTACCGTCGAATACCGCAACGCTGCCTGCGAGTGCGCAACCTTTTTCTTTGGCTGTTGTGCACATCCATTCGACGGTTTTGCATGGCAGTGGTTCTGCTATGTTTTCCGGTTTTGTGCAAAATCCGGTTGAGAACATTTCAGGCAGGACATACAAATCTGCGACATCTGCTTTAGATAGCAACTGTTCTATGTGTTTGTGGTTGTTTACGGGGGCGGCCCACGTAATGTTATTTTGCAGCAAACTTATTTTCATGGCACAAAGAAAAAAATATCGTATATTATAGGATAAATCTAAACAAAGATACGTTTATATTCCTATTTTACCAACATTATGGCAATTATAAATTAAAATAATCGGGAAATGACGACTAAAAACGCGAATTAATCGAGGAAAAAGTGAAAACTAATTTTCAGGTGGTTATACCTCCTTAGGAGGAAAGAAAAAATACAAGGCCGGAATTTTAAAATATGTCTGACATATTTTGAATTATGTCAGACATATTTTTTGCCTTATGAAAACTGCTTTGAAACTTGTCTTAAAAAAGCAGACATTAGCAGACGGGAGACTTTGTTGTGACGGTAGCCGGGCGTGTCTTACTCGTGTATGCTTGGTTTTTCAAGTTCGTATTTGTACTTCTTGTCGGCAAGTTTTAGAAGGAATGCTACAAGGAATGACAAAATTGCTATGAAAGTGAAAATGCACATGGGCAGGGTGTAGTCGTATAAATTACCTTTGTTGCTGCTTTGCACTATACAATAATTGTCGAGCACGACTCCTATCAATGCAGGCACTCCCCATAAGCCGATATTCTGAATGAAAAATATAAGGGCGTATGCCGTTCCCAACTGCTTAACCGGGAAAATTTTGGCTACCGAAGGCCACATGGCCGAGGGTACGAGCGAGAATGCGATTCCTAATATAATCATAAGTCCAATGGCAACCCATTGTGCTTTTATAAACGGAATAGAGTAAATGCCGTGTACGAGAATCAGCAGCATTGCACCGAACATCATGATTGAAGCCGCCTTGCCTTTTTTGTCGATAAATCCTCCGAAGATAGGTGTAAGTATCAATGCTCCAAGGGCAGGCAGGCCTGCAAATGTGCCTGCAATGGATTCGCTTACACCATATTTCGTTGTCATTAATTCGGTGGCGAACTTCTGGAATGGGAACACGCATGAGTAGAACAGAACGCAGAGTATGGCAATAAGCCAGAAACCTTTGTTTGAAATTACGGCTTTCACGTCCTTGAAAGAAAATTTGTCCTCGGCAGCACTGTTGTCATCTAATTTTACCTGCTTGTCCAGTTTCCTATCCATGAAAGTAAAGCAAATGAAAGAAATCATGCCTCCGAACAGTAAAATCAGTCCGATAAAAAGAGGAGTGGGGAGGCTATAGGCATTAGCAACCGGTATGGCTACTGCGTATGCAGCCTGTGAACCAATTCGGGCCAAAGCTACTTGTATTCCCATAGCGAGTGCCATTTCCTTGCCATGAAACCATTTGGCTATGATTTTTGTTACCGTAATGCCGGCTACCTCAGCGCCGACACCGAATATGGAATATCCGGCCGAAGCTATTAAAACGTCTTTCTTAAAGCCAAACAGAATGTCCTGTGTGCCGCCTAAAACAGTAATGGCATAATATTCCATGCTTGTTCCGAGAACCATTAGCACAACAGCCAGTTTGCCAGTAAAACGTATGCCGAATCTGTCGAGAATCAAGCCTCCCCATATCAGCATAAGAAGGAACACATTCAGGAAGCTGTATGCCCCGGTGAAAATTCCGAAGTCGCTGCTGGACCACCTTAAATCCTCTTCAAGCATAGATTTAAGCGGGGCCATTACATCGTTTACGTAATATGCTGCCATCATTGTAAATGCTACAATGAACAGCGCACCCCAGCGAGCAACTATGTTATCGTTTAATTTGTTCATGGTAAAATAATATTAAGTAGTTTTAGTTTTTCAGCCATTTATCCAACCACCTGAAGAATGTTCGTTGCCATAATATAGCATTCTGCGGTTTCAAAACCCAGTGGTTTTCGTCAGGAAACAAAAGCAACTGCGCAGGTATACCGCGCAAGCGTGCTGCGTTGAATGCCGATTCTGCTTGAGTGTATTCAATGCGGAAGTCTTTTTGCCCATGTATGCACAGGATTGGCGTGTCCCATTTGTCGACGAACATGTGGGGCGATTCGCTGTATACCTTTTGCATTTCGCCACCCGGTTTTACCCACGGGGCAGAACCCATATCCCAATTAGGGAACCACATCTCTTCGGTTTCTAAGTATTGCTGCTGCGTGTTGAATATACCGTCGTGGGCGATAAAGCATTTGAAGCGTTTGTCGTGGTTACCAGCCAGCCAATATACGCTATAGCCGCCAAAGCTGGCACCAACGCAACCTAAACGGTCTTTATCGACATAAGGCTCTTTGCAAATGTCGTCAATGGCCGACAAATAATCTTTCATGCACAAGCCTGTGTAGTCTCCGGAAATTTGTGTAAGCCATTCATAGCCGAAACCAGGCAAACCTCTACGGTTAGGCGCTATGATGATGTAACCGTTTGCTGCCATTATCTGGAAATTCCAGCGATAACTCCAGAATTGGCTTACTGGAGATTGAGGGCCACCTTCACAAAAGAGCAGAGTGGGGTATTTCTTGTTCTTGTCGAAATGAGGAGGGTATATGACCCAACATAGTTCCTGTTTGCCGTCAACAGTCTTAACCCAGCGTTCTTTTACTTCGCCGAAAGTAAGTTTGTTGTATATGGATTCGTTTA
>URSZ01000158.1 GCA_900550635.1 uncultured Prevotella sp.
GGGAATTGTTCTTTCAAGTCATCCACAGATAAACCGTAGTGCACTTTCTCCAAAGCCTGTTCTTCGATTATAGTCTTTTCGGGAAGTACTGCCATTGAGTCGGCCGACATGCTTTGCGGGCTTGCGGTAGCTTTCTCCTCAATGAAGTATTCCGTAGTGGAAAGCGACGACAGCTTTTCCGAATAGTTGGGTTGTTCCACGTTCATGCTTTTATAGGCCGGTGAAGATGAAGTGGGTGCTGCATTGCTCAGTATTACGCCTGAAATATTGCCCGTTACAGTCAAATTGCCTTTAACTTTTGTATTTCCGTCAAAGAAACCTGCGTATTTCCCGTCTACCAGGCTTCCGAAATTGTCTTTAGTGGTGCCGAAAATCCCAGCCCCATACTTGTTCCCTTTGAGACTTCCGTAAACACCATAGTTCCATCCGTCGGTGCTGTTTCCGGCTATTCCGCAAACACCGTATGAGCGTCCGCTTTCCATTGGAGTTTCAGGGAACGCTTCACCCCTTACACCCATGTTAAAAGACCGTTCCGCACTTGTGGTTGTCCCGTAGAAACTGTATCCCCAGCCGTAATAATCACCCCTGCGCTTGGCCGAAATGGCTGTTTTCGTGCCTACGGCGGCTACGGTTGCATTAGGTTCTCCGGCATACAGCACACTAAGCGGCGAGATAGGGGTCTCGCTTGTCCTGATAGCAACGTTTCCGTTGTCGTTGATATCCAATTGCGCATAAGAACTGATTGATACGCAAACAAGAGCTAAAGTAAAGAATTTTTTCATGGCGAAATGATTTTTAGTTATTTATGCGTTGCGACAATTCTTAAGACTATTTCAGATGATGCAAAGATATATATATATAATGTGTTGTCCAAATTTTTTTTTCTAAAAAAGAGGTGGTTTTGAAAATATTTTTTTGTGAGAAAATATTTTCAAACTTTTCAAAACGCATTGGAGAAAATAGAAAATATGTCCGACCTATTTCAAAATAGGTCGGACATATTTTAAAATTCAAGGCACATATTTTTGCTGTATTCTAATATGCTTGAAAACTAATTAGTTATAAGGTGACTGATTTTGTCTGTATTTTCGCTGTTCGGTAAGGGCGTTTCAACGGTTCGCGGCGTGCATATTCGCTTCCGGAAGTCTTTGCCTGCAAATGAGCGGATAAAACTGCGGATATATAGAAACGTGCATTTTATGCGGCGCATATAGGGAGTTTTGTGCCATTCATGAAAAATTCCGGCACTTAAAAGTGTCGTAAATGTGTAAATAGTTAACTTTATAGCATAAAAGTTCGCGATATGAAACGTGTGTATGGTATTTCAAAGTTATTGGTGGCTGCGTTGGTCGTGGCCACATGTGCAGAAGCGTATGCCCGGACTGAAGTGTCGCACAAAGGAGGCGTGGACGCGCCGCAGCGCACCCTGCAACGCACGGACGACGGCATAACCGTGGCTTACACGTTTGCGGGCAACGCGCCCTCGGCCTGCAACGACGGTGACGGGGGCTGCGTGTGGCGGATTGACGGCTTCGGGTTGAGGGACGCGCCCGGCGGTTACGCCACTCCTTTCCGCGTGGACGCATTCGCCGTGCCCGAAGGCTGCACGGCGGTGGTGGAAACCGTGGATTCGGCGTTCGTTGACTATGATTGCCGCCTCGCTCCGGCGCGGCGTATTCCTGAAAAAGGCACTGCGGCAGAGGGTGTGGTAAAAGAAGGCGGCCAAAATGCCTCGCAGGGCGGTTTCTATCCCCGCAAAGTTGCCGTAGCGGCGTGGCGTGGGTCCGTTTACAGGGGGCGGGAGATATGCAACGTCGTTGTGAATCCCGTGCAGTATGACGCGGCCGCGAACAAGGCGCGGGCATACAGCAAGATAACGTACAAAGTGCGCTTCGTTCCCAAGGCCGGGGCGCGGGCAATGGCGGGCGCACCGGCGACAAAGCCCGTAATACTGCCAGCCGACAACATGCTGGGTAACATAACCATGAACGGGGCTTCTGCCAAAGCAGGCGATATGGCAGTCAAGGCAACCGGTGTCGCAGCAGGCGACGACACGAGGGATTACCTCATAATCTCGGTAGACAAATATGCAGAGGCGGTTGACAGGTTCGCCGAGTGGAAAGAACTGCTCGGCTTCCGCGTGCACAAGGTACTGAAAGGTAGCTGGAACAGCGACGCTGTGAAGGCCGAGGTAGAGAAAGCGTATGCCGAAAATCCCGCACTGTACTATTTGCTCATAGTGGGCGACCACGATGACGTGCCCGGGCAGTACATGGAGCACCATGCCGACGACGGCGACTTCTCGGTGCATTACACCGACCTTTACTACGGCTGCATGGACGGCGAGGGCGACGAAACGCCCGACATCTACCGCGGCCGCCTGTCTGTTTCCTCGCCCGAGGAGGCCGCAACGGTGGTGGACAAGATTATCGGTTACGAAAAGAGGCCTCCTACCGACGTGGGCTTTTATGAACGCGGGGTGAACTGCGCCGACTACCTCGACAACGACAACGGCGTGGCCGACGATTACGAGGACCGCCGATACGTGCAGACGGCCGAAGAGATACGCGCCTATATGCTCGGGCAGGGAAAGGACGTGGAACGCGTGTATTCCACGAACTACGAGATAACCCCGAAGTACTGGAACAGGAATTACTTTTCTTTTGGCGAGCCCATACCCGAAGATATGCTCAAGCCCGCCTTTGCGTGGGATGGCAACGAGGGCGACATACGCCGCGCCATAAACAGCGGCGTGTTCTACGTGCTCCACCGCGACCACGGCCTTGTTGACTGCTGGGAAAACCCGTATTTTTCGGTGAAACACGTGGATATGTTGCAGAACGGTGACCTGCTGCCCGTGGTGTTCTGCGTAAATTGCGACAACGGCGCGTTCCAGGCCGACTGCCTGGCCGAGCGTTTCCTCAGAAAGCAGGGCGGCGGGGCGGTGGCCGTGATAGCGGCCTCCGACATCAGTTACTCGGGCTACAACGACGCTTTGGCCTGCGGGCTTTTCGACGCCATTTGGCCTGAGCCGGGCTTGCGCCCGAAATTTCCCGGCGTGAACAGCCTCGGAGGTGAGACTCCCGCGCCTACATACGAACTGGGGCAGATATTGGACCAGGCGCAGGTGCGCGTTAGCGAGACATTCGGCTCGCCCGACCCGTCGGTGAGTTCAAACGAAAAGAACGATTCGTTCTGCCGTATTGTGACAAAGGAAATCTACCATTGCTTCGGCGACCCGAGTCTGCAGATACGCACCGAAATGCCCGCGCCGTTCAGCGGAGTGTCGGTAACGCGCGGCAACGGTTGCGTAACCGTGGGCAACGGAGGCGAGACGGCGCGCATTACGTTTGTCAACCGTCGCACGGGCGAGGTTGTGAGCCATATTGCGCCCTCGGCAGTTTACACCACGGCCGATTTTGAGGACGTTGACGTGTGCGTCTCCGGCCACAACCGCATACCTTACATCGACGCGGGCAAACTGACGGGCATTGAAAGCGTACAAACCGACAAGGCCGCTGCGGACGGCGACGGGCCGATGTACGACCTTTCGGGCATAAGGCTTTATAAAGAGCCGCAGAAAGGCATATATATCAAAGGTCATAAAAAGACTGTAGCAGGCGAACGCTGAAACTCCGGCTCATCCGGCGAGAGATTTTTATAAGGTTTTGTGAAGGGCGGAAAATTTTTCTCACTTTTCAAAATACCTTGGAGAAAATAGAAAATATGTCCGACCTATTTCAAAATAGGTCGGACATATTTTAAAATTCAAGGCACATATTTTT
>URSZ01000159.1 GCA_900550635.1 uncultured Prevotella sp.
AAAAATATGTGCCTTGTATTTTAAAATATGTCTGACATATTTCGAATTATGTCAGACATATTTTTTATTTGCTCCCACGTGGGTTTAACGCAATGAAAATCAGTTTTCATTTTTCCGTACCTGAAACGCGCGGTTTGGCCGCACGGTTTTGCATGCCCTTGATGTCTGTTTTCATCAACCCGCGTCGCGTCTGTTTGCCATATTTTTCTGATATATAATATGAGGTTCGGCATATCCTTACTTGAAAACATTCGTTTTCGTTTGTCTCTGCACTCACCTTTCACTATATTTGGATAATATAGGACGCGGTTCGGCATAGCAAAACTGAAAAACTGCGTTTTTCGTTTTTCTCTGTGCTCACCTTTCACTATATTTGCAAAAGGGAAAAGGCGGAAAAGCCTTTTGCCGTAGAACAAGATTACTAACAAAAAGAACGAGGAGGAATCCATTATGACAGAATGCAAGCAAGTTTACCGCTGCGAGATATGCGGAAACATTGTAGAAGTAGTGCACGCAGGCAAAGGCCAGCTCTCTTGCTGCGGGCAGCCGATGAAACACATGTCGGAAAGCATTAAGGACGGCGCGAGCGAAAAACATGTGCCTGTTATCGAAAAAACTGCCGAAGGCTACACCGTAACCGTAGGCGAAGTGGAACATCCCATGCTCGAAAACCATTACATTGAATGGATTGAGCTTGTAGCAGGCAGCAACGTAATGCGCAAATACCTGAAACCGGGCGAGAAACCGGTTGCTGAATTCAAGACATGCGCCACCGAAGTATATGCCCGTGCATATTGCAACCTGCACGGCTTGTGGAGCACCAAGTAAGACAGTAAGGCGGCGCAGAAGCCGCACACGCCAACAAAGCATTG
Source organism: uncultured Prevotella sp. (assembly GCA_900550635.1). Lineage (GTDB taxonomy): Bacteria > Bacteroidota > Bacteroidia > Bacteroidales > Bacteroidaceae > UBA6398. The sequence goes on from URSZ01000159.1 coordinate 873, forward strand.
CCCGGCAGGAAGTTTGAATACTTCCTGCCGGGCTTGTTTTACGGCTACACAGCCGGTCTGAACCTCAGAGCAGGCCGGACGTAGCAAAAAAGACGGCCTCCATAAATGGAGACCGCCCCAAACACTATCATGAAAATACTATGGTTGCAATATCAGTCTTCGGTTTCAGCGTTCGTTTCGCCGGCATTCGAGGGCTTGTGTGCCTCGTTGCCGTTGTGGTGTTCAAAACGCTCCCCGCGTTCGCGGCGTGAAGGCTTGTTGTCGTTCCTTTCGCGGCGCGCTCCCTGCGGCTGGCGGCCTTCGCCGCGCGGCTGACGCCTTGCGGGACGCTCGTCGTAGCCTTCAGGTTTTTCAACGAGCACGCGGTGCGACAAACGGAACTTGCCGGTTTTCTCGTCAATGTCGAGCAGTTTTACCTTAATCGTATCGCCTTCGCGTATTCCCGATTCCTCTACAGTATCAAGGCGCTTCCAGTCGAGTTCGCTTATGTGCAGCAGTCCTTCCTTGCCCGGCATGAACTCTACGAAGCAACCGTAAGGCATAATGCTCACTACTTTTGCGTCGTAAACCTCGCCCACCTCGGGTATGGCTACTATGGCGCGTATCTTTGCCACAGCGGCTGCGATACTGTCTTTGTTTGGTGCCGAAACCTGTACCTTGCCTACGCCGTCGGTCTCGTCGATAGTTATAATAGAACCGGTCTCTTCCTGTATTCCTTGTATTATCTTTCCGCCCGGACCTATTACTGCGCCAATGTATTCCTTGGGAATATCGAAAGCTTCGATACGCGGAACCTGCGGCTTGAAGTCGGCACGCGGTGCGGGCAATGTCTTGAGCATTTCGCCAAGGATGTGCTCACGTCCGGCCTTGGCCTGCATGAGTGCCTTTTCGAGTATTTCGTATGAGAGTCCGTCGCATTTTATATCCATTTGCGTAGCGGTGAGTCCCTTTTCCGTACCCGTGGTCTTGAAGTCCATGTCGCCAAGGTGGTCTTCATCGCCGAGTATGTCGCTCAGCACTGCGTATTTGTCCTCGCCCGGATTTTTTATCAGACCCATTGCTATGCCCGAAACAGGACGTTTCAACGGTACGCCGGCGTCCATCAGCGCAAGGCAGCCCGCGCAAACGGTAGCCATGGACGAAGAGCCGTTCGACTCCAATATATCCGAAACTACACGTATGGTATAAGGGAAATCATCGGGCAGCTGGCTCTTCAAGCCGCGCCATGCGAGATGTCCGTGCCCTATTTCGCGACGGCCCACACCTCTCTGCGCTTTTGCCTCGCCTGTAGAATACGGCGGGAAGTTGTAATGCAGGAGGAAACGCTGTGTGCTTTTGTCGAGAACGTCGTCCACAATTTTCTCGTCGAGCTTCGTGCCCAGCGTACATGTGGAAAGCGACTGTGTTTCGCCGCGGGTAAAGATTGCCGAGCCGTGGGGCGCGGGCAGAGGTCCTGCTTCGCACCAGATAGGACGTATGTCGGTTGTAGCACGTCCGTCAAGGCGGCGGCCTTCGTCGAGCACGCAGCGGCGCATTGCGTCGCGTTCAACGTCGTTGTAGTAACGGTCGATGAGTGCGTTCTTTTCTTCGAGTTCTTCTTCGGTAAGTTCGGCGTGCGAAGCGGCATACGCTTCCTTGAAGTCTTCGCGTATCTGGAGGAAAGCGTCTTCGCGTGCGTGTTTGTCGCGGTTGCCTTCGTGTGCAATGGCGTAAGCCTTGTCGTAGCATTCCTTGCGGCATTGCTCGCGCAGTTCCTCGTCGTTTGTCTCGTGGCAGTATTCGCGTTTAACGTCTGTGCCCAATTCTTTCGAGAGTTCTTTTTGCAGGCGGCACATCGGTTTGATTGCTTCGTGCGCAGCTTTGAGCGCTCCGAGGAGGTCCTGTTCGGAAACCTCGTTCATCTCGCCTTCGACCATCATGATGTTTTCCTCGGTAGCTCCGACCATGATGTCCATGTCGGCTTTCTTGAGCTGCTCGTAGGTGGGGTCGATAACATATTCGCCGTCTATGCGTGCCACGCGCACTTCGGATATGGGGCCTTCAAAAGGTATGTCGGAGCAAGCGAGTGCAGCCGAAGCGGCAAAGCCGGCAAGCGCGTCGGGAATGTCCACACCGTCGGCCGAAAAAAGCATGATGTTCACATATACTTCGGCGTGATAATTTGAAGGGAAAAGAGGACGCAGCGCGCGGTCTACAAGCCGGCTGGTAAGAATTTCATAATCCGAGGGGCGTCCTTCGCGTTTTGTAAATCCTCCGGGAAAGCGGCCCGCTGCCGAATATCTTTCTCTGTAATCACATTGCAGCGGCATGAAATCCGTGCCCGGAACCGCGTCTTTTGCGGCGCAAACGGTGGCCAGCAGCATTGTGTTACCCATGCGGAGCATTACGGCTCCATCGGCCTGCTTGGCCAGTTTTCCTGTTTCGATGGTTATTGTCCTTCCGTCGGGCAATGAAACAGTCTTCGTAATAACGTTCATCTAAAAGTTTCTTTTATTGTTTTCTTCAGTTCATCTAAATTCCTTGTTCGTCTCGAAAAAATCGCACAAAGATACATATTAATTTGTGCAACACACTGATTTTTTACACAAAAATGAGCAAGCGGCTAACATTTTTCCGTTTTATGGACACTACACACAAAACAAACGCATGCATAACCGTACAAAAAGCCGTTTTTCCCCTCACGGCAATATGTAAGCACCGCTTCCCGCCCGGCCGTTCCGCGTTTATGCGGCAGCAGCACGCGCTGTTTAAGGCGCAATCTGTTTTTGTCTGCATTTTCCGGGCATTTCCGTAACAGGTTTTCAGGGAGCGAAAAATATGTGCCTTGTATTTTAAAATATGTCTGACCTATTTCGAAATATGTCGGACATATTTTTTATTTGCTC
>URSZ01000160.1 GCA_900550635.1 uncultured Prevotella sp.
AAGTCCTTTATCTGTGTAACCGACGCCTCAAGGCTAACCCTTGCTGTTTCCTGGTCTATTTCGGGGCGGACTATGTGGCGGTTGGTAAGTATGTCTCCCTTTTTGTTGATGAAGAATCCCGTTCCGTAAACGGTTTGGGCGTTTTTCGTTACCGTGTCTACGTTGTCTGTAAGGTTCAGGAGGTTTCCTTTGCTGTTAATGCCTGTGAAGTAAAGGAATTTTCCTCCTATGTTCATCGAGTAGTAGTATCTGTTGGCTACGAGCACAACTCCCGACGCACTTTTGCGGTAAATGCTCTTTGCGCTTTTGGGGCGTTCGCGGCAGCCGGCCAGTATTGCGACCGAAAGCAGCAACAGCGTAAAGATGTACACGTTTGTTTTTACCATTGTTTTTGTCAGCATTTACCGAAAGTGAAGTATCGAGACGCAAAAGTAAACTAATTTTTTTATTTTTTCACGTTATTGCGTGTTTTACAAGGAACATCTGCAAAAATAACGGCGATATTGCGGTAAATGATATGTGCATTTGCCTTTTTGGGGTAAAGAAATTTGTTTTTGCAGGTTTGCACCGTGTGCCCTTCGGGAGCAAGAAAAAAATATGTCTGACATATTTTGAATTATGTCAGACATATTTTAAAATATCTCAGAGATGTTTTTCCGTGCGTCAGTCTTCTATCAGGTTGTTTCCTGTCATTTCTTCGGGCTGCGGCAGACCCATGATGTGCAGAATGCTCGGTGCAACGTCGGCCAGTATTCCGTCCTTTACTTTTGCGTTCTTGTTTTCGGTTATGTAGATGAACGGAACGGGGTTGAGCGAGTGTGCCGTGTTGGGCGTGTCGTCGGGGTTGATGGCGTTGTCGGCGTTGCCGTGGTCGGCTATTATGATGGCCTCGTATCCGGTGGCCTGTGCGGCGGCTACTACGTCGTGCACGCAGCTGTCCACAGCCGTTACGGCTTTCGAGATAGCGTCGTAAACGCCGGTGTGTCCAACCATGTCGCCGTTGGCAAAGTTAACGACGATGAAGTCGTATTTGTTCTCCTTTATCGAGGCCACGAGCTTGTCTTTCACTTCGTATGCGCTCATTTCGGGCTTGAGGTCATAGGTAGCCACCTTGGGCGAAGCCACGAGTGTGCGTTCCTCGCCGGGGAAGGGTTCTTCGCGTCCGCCGTTGAAGAAGAACGTTACGTGTGCGTATTTCTCTGTCTCTGCGGTGTGCAGCTGTTTCAGTCCTTTCGAACTGAGGTATTCGCCGAGCGTGTTGTTTACGTTTTCTTTGGGGAAGAGGATGTGCACATTCTTGAAATCGGCGTCGTAAGGCGTCATGCAGTAGAACTGCAGTCCCGGAATGGTGGTCATTCCCTCTTCGGGCATGTCTTTCTGGGTGAGAACGTAGGTTATTTCGCGTGCGCGGTCGTTGCGGTAGTTGAAGAAGATAACCACGTCGCCTTCCTTAATGCGTCCGTCAACGTTGGCGTTTACGAGCGGCTCCATGAATTCGTCGGTGTTCTTGTGCTCGGGCGTGTCGCTGTCGTAGCAGTCCTGCATGGCTTCTACAAGGTTGTCCACTTCTTTGCCTTTGCCGTGCACGAGCTGGTCGTAAGCCACCTTGACGCGGTTCCAGCGTTTGTCGCGGTCCATGGCGTAGAAACGGCCTATTACCGTTGCTACTGCGCCTATGGTGTTGTTGCAGTGGTTTATCACTTCCTCAACGAAGCCTTTGCCGCTGCGCGGGTCGGTGTCGCGTCCGTCCATGAAGCAGTGCACGTAGGTGTTGTCAATGCCGTATTCCTTGGCTATGTCGATGAGTTTGAGCAGGTGCTTCAGTTCGGAGTGTACGCCGCCGTTCGAGGTTAGGCCCATGATGTGCAGGTTTTTGCCTGTTTTCTTTGCGTATTCGTAAGCCGATATTATTTCGGGGTTTTTAAGGATACTGCCGTCGGCGCAAGCGCGGTTTATTTTTACGAGATCCTGGTAAACAACCCTGCCGGCGCCTATGTTCAGGTGTCCGACCTCGGAGTTTCCCATCTGTCCGTCGGGCAGTCCTACGCTTTCGCCGCATGCGAGCAGTTGCGAGTGGGGATAGTTTGCCGTCAGGTAGTCCATTGTTGGGGTGGGGGTGTTGTAAATCACGTCGCCTTTGCCGTGTTTTCCTATGCCCCAGCCGTCAAGGATAATCAAAAGTGCTTTCTTTGCCATTTTTCTGTGGGTTTTTATAGTAGATAAAATTTTTCCGACCGTAAAATTACTACTTATTTTGCTTGTAGTAAGCTGCTTGTTGCGAAAGTAGGCTATTTTAACAAAACCGTAGCCGGTTTGTAAAACGCTGTTGTAATTTGTCCGTGTTCCGAGCGGGAAAATTGAAAACTAATTTTCAAAGTGTTATACCCCTCTCGGAGCAAATAAAAAATATGTCTGACATAATTCGAAATATGTCGGACATATTTTAAAATATCTCAGACGTATTTTCGCGCTCTTGAAAACCGGGGCGGGAACGTTGAGAAAAATGCAGACACAAAACCCAAAACGGTCATTAGGTAATTAAGTAGTAACGTCGAGTGCGGTCTCTTTGCCAACTTACGCACTTCTGCCGTCTTCTGTCTTTGCGCCCGGCTTCGCCGTAGCCCGCTACGCCTTCAGCCGGTCGTAAAGCTATCTGCCAGGCATAAGCACGCAATTTGACGAAGCCAGACGACCGATTTGGGCTAAACGGACACGGCTTGTTAGGGCGGCGTAAAAAAGGAATCCCGCATGCAACAGTGCACGCGGGATTCGCTGTTATGTTCCGGTGTCTCTGCCTGCCGGCGGCAAGTGGCTTTAGCCTGCATTTTTTGTGGCAGCGCCGTTTCGTTGCTGCCTGTTGCCGGTAAGGCAGCGCCTTATGCGTCGATGTTTGCGTAGGTGGCGTTCTTTTCGATGAACTCGCGGCGCGGGCCCACGTCTTCGCCCATGAGCATTGAGAACACGTAGTCGGCGTTAGCGGCGTTCTCTATCGTCACCTGCTTGAGCAACCGCTTCTCGGGGTCCATGGTGGTGTCCCACAACTGCTCGGGGTTCATCTCGCCAAGACCTTTGTAACGTTGCGTGGTGACTCCCTCTTCCGTTCCGTTGTTGTACTTGTCCATGAATCGCCGGCGGTCGGCCTCGGTGTAGCAATATTCTTCAATCTTGCCTTTCTTGCAGCGGTAAAGCGGCGGCGTGGCAATGTACAGGTAGCCGTCTTCGATAAGTTTGGGCATGTAGCGGAAGAATAGCGTCATGATGAGCGTGTCGATGTGGGAGCCGTCCACGTCGGCGTCGGTCATGATTATAATCTTGTGGTAGCGCAGCTTGTCGATGTTGGCTTCCTTGCTGTCCTGGTCAACACCGAAGCGCACGCCTAACGCCTGTATTATGTTGTTTATCTCATCGCTTTCAAAGGCTTTGTGCCACATGGCTTTTTCTACATTGAGAATTTTACCCCGCAACGGCAATATGGCCTGTGTGGCGCGGCTGCGTCCTTGCTTGGCCGACCCGCCGGCCGAATCTCGCTCGACGAGGAATATTTCGCATTCTTCGGGGTTTCGAGACGAGCAGTCCGCCAGTTTTCCCGGCAGTCCGCCTCCGCTCATGGGACTTTTGCGTTGTACCGATTCCCTCGCTTTGCGGGCGGCGATACGTGCGGTAGCAGCGAGAATGACTTTATCTACGATGAGTTTGGCCTCTTTGGGGTGCTCTTCGAGATAGTTGGTGAGAGCTTCGCCCACGGCTTG
>URSZ01000161.1 GCA_900550635.1 uncultured Prevotella sp.
GAAATCACCGTAGTTTTCCTTTGTACATAGGAACGTGTTCGGTTCTTTCATCTTCGAATAGCCTACTATCGCACCGTCCTCGACTTTATACGGTGCCTTGCCGTTTTTCTTAACCCAGCCCTTGAGGTTTTTGCCGTTGAACAAAGGTTTCCAGTCCTGGGCAAAAGAAGGAAAGACCATCAATGCGGCAAAAGCACCTATCATTATTTTTTTCATATATCTTATTGATTATTGTTTGACTATACTTTATAAAAATCCTCCCAGCCCTTGCGCGGCGGCATTCCGGCAAGAAGAGCGTTGGCAAAGGCATTGTTTGTGAACTGCTTTATGCGCGGGTCGAAGAACAACTGCGTGTTCAAACGCTGTGCTATGACACCAAGGCAGAACACCTGGCTGAGAACACCGTTTATCTCGAACGGAGAACGCGTTTTTTCCTTGCCCTGGCAGGCCAGCAGGAAGTTGGCGTAATGGTTCGAAGGGCTCTTGGGCACCTCGGGCAGGCGGCTCTTCATTTCTTCGGCCTTCTCGCCTATTATCGAAAGCGTACTTCCATGGCTTCCGCCCTTGAATATCAAGTCGCGCGAATAAATAATCTTGCCCGGGTTTATGTTTGCCTTAGGCGTGTCGCCCTGGTTGGTTGAAGGTATATCCGCATTATACTCCGAGGTTCCGTAGCCCTTGGGCAACGGCGGGAGATTGTCTATTCCGTCATACCATGTCACATCACAGGGCGGCATATTGCCCCTTGCACCGAAACGGAACAGAATAGTAGAAGAATACGGGAAGAAATAGTCGTTGTGTCCTTTTTCGTAAGTAAGAGAAATCTCGTAAGGCAATCCCATATCTAAGAACTCGTGTGCGGCATCGAGGATATGCGCGCCCCAATCTCCCAACGCACCCATTCCAAAATCGTACCAGCAGCGCCAGTTTCCCTGGTGGAACTTGTCGGAAAAGTCATGCCACTGGCAAGCTCCGAGCCACGTGTCCCAATCCATGTTCTTGGGAACCGGCTGTGCCTCGGGAAAGCGTGAGATATTTGCGTCGTAGCCGTGCCAGCGGCGCGGATTGTTCATGTGTGCGGTTATGGCCGTAACATCTTTTATTATTCCGGCTTCTTTCCAGGCTTTGAACTGAAAATAGTTGGCCTCGGAATGCCCTTGGTTGCCCACCTGTGTAACAACGTTCGGATTTTTCCGCGCTTTCTGCATAAGCAATTCGGCTTCTATGAAGGTGCGCGTCATAGGTTTCTCGAGATATATGTGCTTTCCGTAATCGAGCGCCATCATAGCTACGGGAAAGTGCATGTGGTCGGGCACAGCGGCCACCACTGCCTCGAACTGGTTGCCGTATTTCTCGAACATTTCGCGGAAGTCGCGGAAGCGTTTAGCATTAGGGTATTTTGCAAGCACTTTCTGCGTCTGTTTGCCGTCGAGGTCCACGTCGCAAAGCGCAACTACGTCTATCATACCCGTGCGGGCAAATTCGTCAACATCCTGTTCCCCTCTGTTGCCTATGCCTATGAAAGCTATCTTAACCTTGTCGCCTTTAGGCGCGGCAATATTGTTTGAATGCCCTGCGGCAAAGCTGCTAATCGGAGCTATTCCCAATCCAGCGGCAGCTACGCCCATTTGTTTAAGGAAATCTCTTCGTGTTGTCATGGTTATTTGGTTTTTGTTTTGTTTTTTCTTTTAAATAATGCCCATACTATCAACCTCATGCAACTCCACGCCACATAAATTACCACTGCAAAAGTGATTACGTAAAATATAGAGGTTATCAATTCCAGCCAGGAAGAGTTGTATGTAACTATGGCATAGACATTCAATAAAAAAGCTATGGCAAAACACACTGCGAAGGTTATGAGTTCGCAACGTTGCCGCTTGGGACCTATGTGTATGTTTATATCTTTCATGATTTTGCGGCTTTTGTTTTATAGTTGTCGTAATCTATGCTATACTGCGTCGGAAAGTCGAGAATCTGCCCCGACACGAGTGCCTCGTGCCCCCAAAGAGTGATAAGACTTGCGTAATATCCTTCTTCGGCTATGCGCGGAGGCTGCTTACCGGTGATTACAGCTTCAACAAACGCCTCTGTAGTCAGGGAAGACCCGTCGTTGTCGGGACGTTTGCCAAGGATATATTCCCCGTGGTTCTCGTTCGCGGTTTCGGGTGCCCAACTTGTACCTGCAAACGGGATGTTTCCGAACAGTTTGTGTTCCCAATCGTTTATCATCTGCATGAATGCCGGGGCGGGGTCTACGTCTTCAAAATAATATTTTCCTCTTTCAGGCTCTACGGTGCCGAGGTTGCCGAGAATCTGTTCCTCGAGGCCGTAAAACTTATTGGCTATGTCGGAGGCGTAAGTCATCTGCCTGCCATCGTCGAACACATAAATGCAGTTTATGTTGTCGTACACCTCACGCCCGTCTTTCCAATATGTTATTGCTCCGTGCCCCATTACCTTGCAAGGCAGTTTGCGCATTGCCCACGTGCCTACTTGCAGCTGGTGGCACGCAAGTTCTGTCATCAGTCCTTTCGACGATTCCTTGTAAAGCCGCCAGTTGATGAGCTTTTCCAGTTCGGGCGACGGCACGGCGCGCCGCCAGTCGCCGTTCCTGTTCCAATAGGCATGCACGGCCGTAATCTTTCCGAACATGCCCTGGTGCACAAGGTCCATTACCTTTATGTAACGAGGGTCGAACAGACGTTGCTGCCCTGTAAAGAAGATACGTTTGGTGGCCAGGTGCTTGTTGTACATGTCGAAGCACTGCTGCATATCATAGCCTATACTCTTTTCGCAATACACATGCTTGCCGGCGTCGAATGCGTCCATTACTATCTGGAAATGCGTATTCAGCGGCGTTGCCACTACAACGGCATCGATTGTCTTGTCGTCGAGCAGCCGGCGGTAGTCCTTGTAAGTCTTTGCGTTCGGAGCTATGGCTTTGGCCGCGTCGAGCGACGGCTGGTAAATGTCGGCCAGTGCCACTATGTCGGCCTTGGGATTCTTTGCCAGGAAACCCATAAGAAACTGACCGCGCGAGCCCGGCCCTATTATGCCGAGGCGGCAGCGTTCCTTGCCTGTTTCCCTCACCTCTGAAAAGGCCGACAGCCACGGGCTCGTCGTTGCCAGCACGCCAAGCCCCGCCATGCCCAGTCCTTTGAGGAAATCCCTTCTGTTTATCTGGTTTTCTTCCATGGTACTTTTTAGGTTATATAACTGTTATTGAAAATATTTTCTGACATACGGCTTTCGCTTACATTACTGCACGAGAAAGCCCTTGCATAATCGCAAGTACGAAATTAAACTATTTCAATAATATTTCGATAATTTGAATCGGATTTTTTTGTGTTTTTTAATTTTGACAAGGCACACTTTTTTCACCCGTTTTTTGAAAACTCTCCGCACCCCCTTTGGAGCAAATAAAAAATACAAGGCACATATTTCAAAATATGTCTGACCTATTTTAAAATATGTCAGACCTTTTTTCTGCTATCAGGAAACCCGAATTTTCAAGCACTTAAAAAAACGTTTTTTTGGTGTCCTACAATGTCTGAATTGGCGTTACGCCAACAAATACCGCGCCGAGCTATGCACTGTGCTGCAAAATAATTATCTTTGCTAAGAACATTAAAATACATATTATGAACCGAAAGGAACTTATTTCAGCCATACGCAAACGCAAGTCGTTTCTTTGCGTCGGTCTCGACACCG
>URSZ01000162.1 GCA_900550635.1 uncultured Prevotella sp.
GCCCTCCCCATACTATGCCGGCCACCAATGCCGCCATTATGAGCATGAAATTGCAGGAGGCCGCGTGTACAAGTGCGTAAACCGCAGTGGTTATGGCGAACCCGGCATTCGGATTCCAGCGATGCGAGATAGTGCGCTGCACGTAGCCGCGCCAGAATATTTCTTCGGCGGGCCCTGTTACCAATAGCAGCAACAGTGTGAGGAACAGCGGGTTCGTGCTTTCTTTAAGGCCGTAAATCATGTCGACCTGCGGGCGCGCGAAGTCGAACAGCCACGCCGCCACCTTGTCGCCCGTCCAGAACACGCCCCACAGCGCGGCTGCCAGGGCTATGCCCAGTAGCAGGCTTTGAGGATTCCAGACGGATTCTTTCAACCAGCTGCGGTCGAACAGGCAGGCCAGCACTGCAAGCGTGAGCGCCGAGCCGGCCATCATCTCCCAGAAGTTTATTAGCGGCATGGTCTGCGGCGAGAACATCACTGCCCACAGCACTGCGGCCACTACCAGGGTGAAACACAGCTTTTTCATGACAGCGCTCCTGCTAAAGCGAACGATGTGGCGAGGAGAAGGCTGAACATAAGTTGCAGCTTGGCCGTAAGCTCGTCCAGGCGGGATATGCTTCCTGTGCCGTTACCGTTGTAGTGAGCCATAATGCGTACATTCCCGGCGGCAGGTATGAGGGTTACGAGCACCAGCAGCGTCCACCACGGGAATATGCCTGCCGCAGCGCACCCGGCTATCCATACGAACGGAACTGTAATTTCCAGGCAGTAAACCACCACCGAAGCCTGCACGCCTATGGTCATTGCCAGGGTGTTGATGTTGGCGCGCACGTCGGTACGTATGTCGCGCGTGTTGTTGGCGTGCAGTATGGCAACGGTTATAAGTCCCACGGGTATGCCGGCCCACATTGTGCTCCAGTCCACTGTTCCCGTGGCTACGTAGGCCGTGCCCAGCATGGGCAGGAGGGCATAGGCCATGAAGATAACCACGTCGCCCAGCGCGCGGTATTTAAGCGTGGGGTAGAGCAGTGTGCACGCCGCTCCGCCTATACCTATATATAATAGAGGTAGGCCCGTGCGCAGGAGCAGGCATACGCCTCCCGCCACGGCTACTACAAGCAGCGAAAGCGACAGCCGCAGTATTTCCTGCGGGTTGAACATCCCGTCGGTGAGGGTGCGGACTCCGTATGTGTCCTTGCGGTCGACACTTCGCTCGTAGTCAAAGTAATCGCTCCATGTATTGCCCGCGGCATGGAATACTATGATGTTGAGCAAAGCCCATACACCGTTAAGCCAGTTTATTTCGTGCCCGGCCCAGTAAAGGTAAGCCAGCGTTACCGCCACGGGCATTGTCGAGGCGGGGAACGACCACGGGCGCACGGCCACTATCCATTCTTTCAGTGTGTGTGTTTTCATTTTTAGCGTCGATTTTAATTTTGGAGGACAAAAGTACGAAATATATGGCACGATAAAGAAGCGTTTTGCATAAAAGATGTAAGGCTATTCTTCGCGTGGTTATTTAACCCAAAACGGTCATTAAAAAATTGAGTAGTAACGTTGAGTGCGGTTCCTTCGCCAACTTACGCACTTCTGCCGTCATCTGTCTTTGTGTCCGGCTTCGCCGTAGCCGCAACGCCTTCAGCGGGGCGTAAAGCTGTCTGCCAGGCATAAGCACGCAATTTGACGAAGCCTGACGACCGATTTGGGTTTAAAATTTGGGGCTAAATGCAAAAAGTATGGCTTTTTTGCTGATAATAGCGTGAGAAAGATTATTTTTGCAATCGGTTTTGCGAAAGCATACGGAAATCCGTGTAGCGTAACGCATGGAGAGATGCTCGAGTGGCTGAAGAGGCACGCCTGGAAAGCGTGTAAACGGCGAAACCGTTTCGGGGGTTCGAATCCCCCTCTCTCCGCAGGGTTAAAAAATAAAGGATGAAAGGAAAATGGACTGTCTTGGAAACAAGGCAGTCCATTTTTATTCTGTTCCGTGCGCTTCAGGAATCTATTGGTTTTGGGATGTGGAATCCCGGGAGCGTGTGCCGCCTATGGGTTCGCGGCTTCCTACTAAATAAATCTCGCCGTTAAACGGGCAGGACGTTCTGATTCTCGTTACTTCCCTTTCTTTTTTTATCAGTTCCTTACCCCTTGCGCAGCTGTCCCGTTTTATTGTTTCGATGCTTTGGGGCTGGATGCCGATGGCGTTGTGCATTTTCCAGTTGTACGAAACATCGAGATACTTTACCGTCTTTGTATATATGAGTATTGACAGAAGGTTGTTTCTTGCGGCGTTGATCTGTTCGACGGGTGCGGTGAAGAGAATATTGCAGAAGCTGTTTCCTTGTATATTTATGTTCCTGATGTTCGGCAGTTGGGCCTTGGGAAAAACTACTTCAATGCCGTTGGACCATTTATCCTTTCTTGCTTTAAAGAGCGAATCGCAATAATGGCAGTTGCTCATGTCGAGCTCTACAAGGCTTTCGGGCAGCATGGCAATGAATCTTTCCTGTGTTGCCTCCTCTTTCGAGAGGTTGCTGAATTCGTTGTCTGATATGTCGAGCCTTATTATGTTGTAAGGGCGCAGTACAGGCAGTTTGGTAAGTCCTTGTCCCGAGAGGTCGCAAGTCTCTATTACGGTGTTTGGTGCAAGTTCGTACAGTGCTTCCAGGCTTTTTACCAGCTTTACGGTGTCGCGCCGGATGGTTTTGTTCGTGCCGGCGTTTGCGCGCACCTTGTTGACGATGTTCCTGCATTTGTTGTAGTTGGTATCCGCCACTTCTGTATATTCGGGTACTTTCAGTTCCCGTATTCTGTTGTACGACGCGTTTAGCTTCTTTAGGTGTGGAAAGTCTTTCTCTTTGAAATTGAGCTTTATCTTTACCAAATAGGTGGGATATATGTACATCCTTTCCCTGCTGAAGTCTTTGTGCCGGAATCTGCCTATGTTGCAGTAACTGATGTTCAGCTCCTCAATACTTTTGGGCAGAAGGAAGTCGTAGGAGTCGAAAAAGCGCAAGTCGTTATGCGACAAATCCAACTTCTTTATATTGTACAGCCATACGGCGGGTATTTCCTTTAAGCCGAGGTGCGAAAGGTCGCATTTTTCTATTACAGTGTATCGGGGAGAATACGAATACAGCTCTTCGAGGCTGCTGACAAGTTTTACGGTGTCGGTTTTGGGCTTTGTTGCAACGCTGTCTTCTTGCGCTTTTATGTCCGGAGATTTTTTGTTGCCGCATGAAACGGCAAGAGTTAAACTGAATCCTGCGACGATGGCATAAATTAATGCCAACTTTAATTTCGTTTTCATGGCTTTTATTGTTCTTGGTTGGACGATTCAGGTTGTTGCAGGCCGCGCTTTATAAATACGCAAAAGCTATTCGGCCTACAATCATGTAACATCGTCGGTGCATGATTTATTGTTCCGGGTATGAAAAAATTGTCTTCGTGCGTTCGAAGGGTTAAGGCATGCCGCAAAAAATATGTCTGACCTATTTCAAAATATGTCTGACATATTTTAAAATATCTCAGAGATAATTTTTCTTTGCTCCTTACACCCGTTTCGAACAAGGCACGAACCCCGTCGGGGAATTATGGAAAATTACAGTTCCGAGCACAAAAAGCATGTTCTTTCGCATGCGGCGGGCGAGTTGCCCCTGCAGGAGTTGGGAATGTCGGAAAGAATTAGTACTTTTG
>URSZ01000163.1 GCA_900550635.1 uncultured Prevotella sp.
TATTTTGAATTATGTGCCTTGAATTTTCGTTTTTCTCCTATGTAGTGTTCGGGGAATTTTAATACTCGTTAAAAGCCCGCGGCGTGTTTGCCCGTATGTGCCTGGCGCGGTACACGGCAGCCGTGTGGGCTTTGTTTTTGCGTTGCGTTTAGTTGTCCACAAGCCATTCCCATGCCGGCATTACGGATATTTGCTTTTCTTCAATGGTGAACTGTTCCTTTTCATCATTGGTTATTATTAGCAGATTGCTGCAACCGGTGGCAGACGAGGCTTCCAACAGGCCTTTGATTTCGCGCTCGCGGGTTTCGTCGTTTGCCATGCTCCATGTAACTTGAACGAGTTGGATTACCTTTTCTTCACGTTGAATCACGAAGTCGCATTCCGCATTTCCCTGGTAGTATGAAATCTTGTCCGACTGTGACCGACTGCGGTTAAGCTGCATGAAAACCAAGTTTTCCAGATTCTTTCCATTGTCGTCACTTTGGGGCATAAGTACGGCGTTGCGCAATCCGTTGTCAATACAATAAAATTTGTCGAGCGATTTGCGTTCCTTTATCAACGAGCGGGTATATTTGGGAACTCTCATAAACAAAAAGATGTTGCACGCATAATCAGCCCAAAGATACAAATCGTCTTTGCTCACTTTTAGTCCTTGCGATTTGATGTCGTTGTAAATAGCATTGATTGAAGTGGGTTTGGTAAGGTTTGCCATAATGCGTTTTACAAAATAGCGCACCACGCCGGTGTTTGTTATGTGGTAATGCTCGGCAAGGTCGCGCAATATCATCGTGTCAAAGTAGCCGTGGAGCAGTTTTGTTTGTTCGGATTTGGAATGAGTAAGTACTATTTCGGGAAATGCGCTTGCCCGGTTGTATTCTTCGAATGCACTTTTCAGCCGTGCCTTGTCCTGCTCAAGGAAACTGTTTGTTGCAATTTTTTTAAAGCGGCAGTATTCGTTGAATGATAGGGGGTAGGTTTCATATTCCAGCGGGTAGCCGCGCAGTGCGGAACCGAGTTCCGAGGAAAGCATTGTTGCGTTACTGCCGCAAATGTAGATGTTCTTGCAATAGGATTTATAGACGCGGAGTATGAAATATTCCCAGTTTTTTATGAGTTGTATTTCGTCGAAAAACATGTGCACATCCTTTATCGGGATATCGGGGAACATTTCCATGTACGACACTATTACATCGTCCAGTTCGTCAGACGACATATTGATAAGCCTTTCGTCGTCAAAGCCAATCCACAGGATGTTTTGCCGGGAAATACCTTTGCGCACAAGGTTGTTTACCGCAATTTCCATCATGGTGGATTTGCCGCAGCGGCGCACACCGGGTATGGTGATGATTTTCTTCCTGTCGACGGGCAGTTTTATGTCACGCTCAATCACGTCGAACGGGATTTCACTTTGCCTTATGGCTATCAACGATTTAATTATGTCCTTTCTCATTTGCTTTCTTCTGTTCCTACGTTGCAGGACAAAAATAAGCTTTATTTTCCTTTTGCAGGGGAAAATATCGTAAAAAGTTTCCTTTTTAAAAGGAAAATGTGTTCCTGCTCAAAGAAATCTGTTTTGATATGCTTGTGGTATGGCTCTTTTGAAATCATTGTTAATTAAACAATCGTCAACTAACCACCCGCGAAGTGTTAAATGTGTTATGGAAAAGAGTCCTTTGCAAGGCGTTGGAAATCAGCATGCTTCGGAAGGCGGAAAATATGTCGGACATATTTTGAAATTCCTCGGACCTATTTTGAATTATGTGCCTTGAATTTTCGTTTTTCTCCTATGTAGTGTTCGGGGAATTTTAATACTCGTTAAAATCCCGCGGCGTGTTTGCCCGTATGTGCCTGGCACGGTACACGGCAGCCGGATATGCCTTTCCGGTATTTGTTGTTTATGCTTAAACTGGGCATTATCCTTCGCGTACAATCCATTCCCAAACAGGCATGGCCTTTATCTTTATGCCATTTTGTACGATTGTTTCCGACTGGTGGTCTGTAAGGATATACACGTCGTTGCATTTGGTGGTTTTGGCTGCAGTGATAGCCCCGTTGACTTCCCGCCGGCGTGTCTTTGGGTTCTCTATGTTGTATGAAACTTGATATACTCCCGTGGCCTTGTTCCCGTTGCATACAATGAAGTCAGCTTCAGTGTTTCCGTTGTCGAAATAGTAGATGTCCTCTTCTTCGGTCCTTATTCGGCGGCGCAATTCAAGATATACAATCGTTTCAAGCCGCCATCCGAGATTTTCGCCTGCCAGAGCATTCTCACGCTTGTTCATGAAAGCCACGTCTATGGCGTATGCTTTTTCTGCCACAGAACGCTCTCTGCTTTTAGTAGAGTATTTGCTGACCTTGCATATCAGGTAGGTCTGTGCGAGGTACGAAAGATAATTACCCAGTGTGTGGTGGCTTTTGAACCCGAACTGTTCTTGCAGCTTATCCTTGACGATAATGGTCGGCGAGATGTTTAGCAGATGTCCTGCAAGGCGCTCTAACGAATCGATGTACTTTACATTAAAACGCTTCTGTATGTCTTGTGTTATTATGTTGTGAAACAATGAATCAATGTAGCTCGTATGGTTTCGTTCAATGAGTAATTCGGGAAATCCGCCCTGCCGCAGGTATTTGTCGAAAGCCCCCATGAGAATCCCCATGTTTTTTGTGGTAAGCGGAGCCGTGGCTATGCCGTTGTAGTTGCACCAGTCCCTGAATGAGAAAGGCAACAACTCTATGGTATGGTGCCTTCCCGTTAAGTGAGAGGCAAGTTCGCCGCTGAGCAATTTGGAATTGCTGCCGGTGAGCAACACATGCATTCCCTTGCGCAACATACGGTTTACGAAAAGATGCCACCCTTTGATGTTCTGAATCTCGTCAAGAAAAAGGTGGGTGAAGTTGCCGTATATGCTATAGAGAACTTGGAGGATGTCGTTCATGTCCTTGACGGTAAGGCCGTACAGGTTCTCATCGTCTAAATTGACATAGGCGTAACGGACTTTTGACTTTTCCAAAGCATTGAAGCATAATGTGGATTTCCCGCTTCTTCTTACGCCTATAACCACTTGCGCAAGATTGCTGTTCAAATCGATTTGGCTTTCTTCCAGGCGGTGACAGAAACTCTTGTTTCTCAACGCTTCAAGTTCTTCCTTTTGGTCCAGTAGTACTCTTTCAAGCTCTCTTGTGTCCATTGTTTCCGATTTTTGCGATAAAGGTAGTAAATTAATCCGTACTGCCGATATTTAGCGTAAAATTAGTCATCATACTGCCGATAATTCGTGTGTTTGTCGATTTTGCAGTGCCGATATTTCGGTAGTTTGTTTCAGGCAAACAAGTAGCCCTTGCTTTGAATCTTTGTAAAGTGCTTATTTTGTCAACTAACCGACCGCGAAGTGTTAAATGTGTTGCGGAAAAGAGCTCCTTGCAAGGCGTTGGA
>URSZ01000164.1 GCA_900550635.1 uncultured Prevotella sp.
AAATTGCGTACTTATGCCTGGCAGATAGCTTTACGCCCGGCTGAAGGCGTAGCGGGCTACGGCGAAGCCGGGAGGGATGACAGATGACGGCAGAAGTGCGTAAGTTGGCGAAGGGGCCGCGCTTGACGTTAATACATAATTGCCTAATGACCGTTTTGGGTTTAACATTTCCGCCACGCATGCCCCGGCAGAGGAAATTAACACTTACAGGCGCTTTGACATTCGTAGAATTGCGTCAGAACGGCAAACCGTAATCCGCGTCAAAGTCCTCGCATACCATTGCGCAACTGCTTTTACGCAGCAACATCAGGTCCTTTATCCTGGCGGCACAGTTATCGCGTTCGCCTGCATTATCGAGCGCTCTGCGCCGTGCCACGCTTAAATCCAGATAAGCGTCTTCCATTTCTATGCCGAGAAACCTGCGTCCTACAAGCGAGGCGGCTATACCTGTCGTACTACTGCCGGCAAAAGGGTCGAGAATCCACATACCCTGTTTAGTTGAAGCTATAATAATACGTACCAGCAAAGAGAGCGGCTTTTGGGTTGGGTGTTTGCCGAATGCTTTCTCCCAACGCGCAATGGCCGGAAGTTTCCATACATCTGTCATCTGGTGGTTGCCATTCAGGTATTTCATCAGTTCATAGTTGAAATAGTGCGGAATTTTAGGGTTTTTCCTTGCCCAGATAACAAATTCGGATGAATACTTGAAATACCGGCATGAAATATTTGGCGGCGGGTTGGTCTTTTCCCACGTTATAACATTCAACACTTTAAATCCGAGTGACTTCAAAACAAATGCTATGCTGAAAATGTTGTGGTATGTTCCTGAAATCCAAATCGTGCCGTTTTCTTTTAGTTTATCCCTGCAAGCCTGAATCCACCTTACGTTGAAAGCGTCGGTTTCCTGCGGCGTTACGCTTTTGTCCCAATTGCCTTTGTCAACACAAACCACCTTTCCGGCCTGGAAACTTATCCCTCCGTTGCTAAGAAAATAAGGAGGATCGGCAAATATCATGTCGAATTTGAAATCGAACCGTTCCAACTGCTTTACGCAGTCGCCTTTCAGCAACGTAAAGTCCCTGTTGTCCGACTTGAAATAAGGCTTCAGCATAAATTTACACCACTATCCTGTACCTGTCGGCCTTTACAAGCCTTAAACTATTGTAATCGCACTTATCGGTAAACTCAAATTGCCATATATAGTAGACTTGCTCTCCGCCTACCGTCCTTTTCTCAAAAAACAGCGGATAAACAGTTTTATCCAACAAGTCTTGCCACTGGCGGAAAGGATAATACAACTGCCTTATTATCGTATTTCGGTTACTGTTGTTTTTTGCTTCGATAAGAACTATCTTGTCCCGCCCTTCATATCCGGCGTCCACCTCGGTCTGTACGCTGGATATTTCAAGCTCGAATCCCGAGGCCATAAATCTGAAAGCCGGAGTGTATTTCCTGCCTCTTATTGTCAGAACCAGGGAATCGTCTTCCATGAAAGTCCTTATCAAAGAGTTTGCATATGCGTAATCGAGGTGCTGCATTTCCGAATTCCCCACCCGTGAACTTGTTAAATCGAAGTCCAGCTTTTTATGATACTCCTTAACGGGTGAACTTATTTCGGGTATATCAACATAGCCTTCGCCTTTTATTATGTAATACACTCCGTTATGTTTCGGAAGTATGAAAAGACCCTTATCCTTGAATACCTGCGGGCGGCTTTCGCGGGTATCCTGCTTGCAGAGTATACGCACTTCCTTTTCGCTCGTATCCTCGAAATTCTGACATGCCCGTTTTATTTGCTGGGCCGTAAGTATGAACGGCGCAGAGTCGAAATCATGCTGTGCCATTCCTGTTTCTTCGAATATCCTTTGCCAGGATACATCATTTGCCATGGTATTATTCGGTTTTTTTAATTACAATGCTACTCTTAAATGCCTGTATATGCTATTTTCATTGCAACTGGCAACGGTTTCCTCATAATTGTGCACTAATATTTCACTTAATTTCCCTCGTTTCGAAGCTACCGCGTTAACGCTTCGCGAAGCCCATACCCTCTCGATAGGATAATCGGCATACAGGTCGTCAAAAAAGCGGTCGTTTCCATAGTTTCCCATGCCGTCGGAGTTGCTGAGCATGAAATAATATCCCCGCTCCTGCACTTTATCGCAAAACCGTTTCAGGCGCACCTGCGACATATCGTCGAAAGGCTCCTTTGCATAATCCTTGAAGTTCGACGTGCTGCTAATCGGGCGGTAAGGGGGATCGAAGTAAAACAAAGTATTTCCGTTGGCCTTTTTCAAAGTAGCCTCGAAGTCACCGGTCATTATTTCTACTTTTCTAAGCAAGCGGCTGTCTTCGATTATGGTATCGCGATCGCATATCGTAGGCTGTGCATAACGTCCGAACGGAACGTTGAAAGCCCCCGACTTGTTCACACGGTAAAGCCCGTTGAAACAAGTGCGGTTAAGAAAAATAAACAAGGAGGTATTCTCTACCGGCGACAATGGTTTTTCGTTGAACAAGCGTCGTTTTTGCATGAAATACTCTTTGCGTTCGCCTTCGTCCCGCAAAGCGCGATATTCATCCTGTATCAAGGCAAGCCTCTCCAACAATTCTCCTGCGTGATCCCTGACAGTGCGGTAACACGTGGTGAGTTCCTCGTTTATGTCATTGATAACCACGCGGCTTATATTGTCATACGACTGCAACATGTGGAAAAGCATTGCGCCGCCGCCTACAAAAGGCTCGATATATGTAACATCTTTCCATTCACCGAACCTTGCAGGAAGAAATGCCCCGAGTTGCGGTATAAGTTGGCCTTTACCGCCCACCCACTTCAAAAAAGGTTTAGCCTGTGCCATTATTGCATTGCTTTATGCAAAGATACGGAAAGGCGGTTGGCGGGGCAAACGAAAACGGAAGTTTATTGCGAGAGGGAAAGTCCGTTTTTAACACTTGAAACAGAAACCGAAAAAACTCCCCCTTGGAGCAAAGAAAAAATATGTCTGAGATATTTTAAAATATGTCTGACATAATTCGAAATATGTCCGACCTATTTTTGCCCGCATGAAACCCCGGTGTTTTACAGTGCTTTCGCGGGGCAGTTTTATTTGTCTGCATGGCGCGGAGTTTTAACACAAATCGGTCGTTAGGCTTCGTCAAATTGCGTACTTATGCCTGGCAGATAGCTTTACGCCCGGCTGAAGGCGTAGCGGGCTACGGCGAAGCCGGGAGGGA
>URSZ01000165.1 GCA_900550635.1 uncultured Prevotella sp.
GACCTATTTTAAAATATCTCAGACATATTTTTTGCCCCCTGAAAACCCGCCGCGAAAATGCCCCGAAAACGCAGACAAACTCCGGCACGCCTTTCCGCGCCCAACTACCGGGGCTTGCACACCCGTTTTTCCGCAAAAATTAACTAACTTTGCAACTTCGGGAAATTATATGCCACTCAACACAATATTCCTACAAAATGGCGATTGAAATACGAAAAGTAGACAGCAAAAGCGACCTAAAGAAATTCATACGTTTCAACTACGAACTTTACAAGGACAACCCCTACTCCGTGCCCGACCTGTACGAGGACATGCTCAAGACATTCTCGCCCGGGCGCAACGCCGCACTCGAGTTCTGCGAAGCCGATTATTTCCTCGCACTGCGCGACGGCAAAATCGTGGGGCGCGTGGCAGCCATAATAAACCACCGCGCCAACGAAACGTGGCACACACACAGCGTGCGCTTCGGATGGATTGACTTCATCGACGACCGCGAAGTGTCGGCCGCGCTGCTGCGCACAGTGGAGCAATGGGGACGCGAACGGGGCATGACCGAGATAGTAGGTCCTTTGGGCTTCACCGACCTCGACGCCGAAGGAATGCTAATCTACGGGTTCGACCAGCTCTCTACCATGTCGACCATATACAACTACCCTTACTATCCCGAACACATGGAGGCACTGGGGTTTGAAAAGCAAACCGACTGGATAGAAAAGAAACTGCTCGTGCCCGAGTCGCTGCCCGAAGGCTACAAACGCCCAGCCGAGATAGTAAAGAAACGCTACAACCTGCACATTCGCAAGATAAAATCGAAACGCGAACTCAAGAAAACCGGACTGGCATATAAGATTTTCGACCTCATAAACGAAGCCTACGCGCCGCTCTACGGCTTCTCGCGCATGACAAACCGCCAGGTCGACCAGTACGTAAGGGAATACTTCCCGCTGCTCGACCTCCGCATGGTGACCGTGGTGGAAGACGAGAACAACGAACCCGTGGCCGTGGGAGTGTCAATGCCGTCAATCTCGCGCGCACTGCAAAAGGCAAAAGGAAAGCTCTTCCCCTTCGGATGGTTCCACCTGCTCAAAGCATTGTTCTTCAAACATCCCGACACGCTCGACCTGCTGCTCGTGGGAGTAAAGACCGAATACCAGAGCAAGGGCGTGAACGCGCTGCTCTTTACCGACCTCATACCCATATACATGAAGATGGGCTTCAAGTACGGCGAGACAAACCCCGAACTCGAAAGCAACAGCAAAGTGCAGGCACAATGGAAATACCTTGACGGCGAAATACACAAACGCCGCCGCTGCTACCGAAAAAACATCGGATAACCGCCGCCGGACAAGGCAAAACGCCACGGCACAACGGAAAGAAAAGCAATTATGGAAGACAACATACTATACGACAAAAACAACGCCTCACAACAAACGCCCGAATACTCCGACGAGAGCATACGCCACCTCTCCGACATCGAGCACATACGCACACGTCCGGGAATGTACATCGGACGCCTGGGCGACGGCTCGCACGCCGAGGACGGCATTTACGTGCTGCTCAAGGAAACAATCGACAACTCCATAGACGAGTTCAAGATGAACGCCGGCAAGCGCATAGAAATCACGCTTACCGACAACAAATACGTTTCCGTGCGCGATTACGGGCGAGGCATACCCCAGGGCAAGCTAATCGAAGCCGTGAGCGTGCTAAACACCGGCGCGAAATACGATTCCAAGACGTTCAAGAAAAGCGTAGGCCTCAACGGCGTGGGAGCAAAGGCCGTAAACGCCCTGAGCGCGCATTACGAAGTGCGTTCCTACCGCGACGGCGTGGTACGCACCGCAAAATTCGAGCGCGGACAGCTCGTGAGCGACACAACCGAACCCACCGACGAGGAGAACGGCACGTACACCGCCTTTGAGCCCGACAACACGCTCTTTCTGAATTACCACTTCCGCACGGAAATAATTGAAAACCTGCTCCGCAACTACACCTACCTCAACACCGGGCTGGCAATAATCTTCAACGGAAGCAAAATACAAAGCCGCAACGGCCTCGAAGACCTGCTCACCGACACCATGACGTCCCCGGCACTTTACCCGATAATACACCTTACGGGCGAAGACATCGAGATAGCCTTTACACACACCAACCAATACGGCGAAGAATACCACTCGTTCGTAAACGGACAGCACACCACGCTCGGCGGAACGCACCAAAGCGCCTTCAAGGAGCACGTGGCCAAGACGATAAAGGAGTTCTTCAACAAGAACTTCGACTACCAGGACATACGCAACGGCATTGTGGCCGCCATAGCCGTGAACGTAGAGGAACCGCAGTTCGAGAGCCAGACGAAGATAAAGCTCGGCAGCCTCACCATGTCGCCCGGCGGCGTGAGCGTAAACAAGTTCGTTGGCGACTACATCAAGGAAAACCTCGACAACTACCTGCACAAGACGCCCGACACGGCCGAGGCAATGCTCGACAAGATACAGTCGTCCGAAAAGGAACGCAAAGCCATAAGCGGCGTCACAAAACTGGCGCGCGAGCGGGCTAAGAAAGCCAACCTCCACAACCGCAAGCTGCGCGACTGCCGAATACACTTCAACGACGCACGCGGCGACCGGCGCGATGAGAGCAGCATTTTCATAACCGAGGGCGACTCGGCCTCGGGAAGCATAACCAAAAGCCGCGACGTGAACACGCAGGCCGTGTTCAGCCTCAGGGGCAAACCGCTCAACTCGTTCGGGCTTACAAAGAAGGTGGTGTACGAAAACGAGGAGTTCAACCTGCTGCAGGCAGCCCTCAACATCGAAGACGGCCTTGACGGCCTTCGATACAACAAAGTCATCGTAGCCACCGACGCCGATGTGGACGGAATGCACATACGCCTGCTCATGATTACGTTCTTCCTGCAATTCTTCCCCGAACTGATTAAGAAAGGCCACGTCTACATACTGCAAACGCCGCTCTTCCGCGTGCGCAACAAGAAGAAGAAACAACCCGCCTCCAAAGCCGCAAACGTGAGCGACGAGGCCGCGGGAGCCTCCATACTCAAGAAAAGCCGCAGCTCCGAACGCTCGGAATTCGAAACCGTATATTGCTACAACGACGAAGAACGCCAGGCGGCAATAAAACGCCTGCAACCAAACCCCGAGATAACGCGCTTCAAAGGACTGGGAG
>URSZ01000166.1 GCA_900550635.1 uncultured Prevotella sp.
TGCACAGTAACAGTGCTGTTGCTTTAAGTTTCATATTGAACATGTTTTATTTTATGTCGTTTTCATTTTCTTTGTTTTGCCCCAGCCTGCGGCTCTTTCATTTGAAGGGTGTTTATGTATCCCTGCTGTATGCGGCAGTTATGGAACTTGCATGCTTCGAGAAAGGCTTTCAGCGCAAGGCGTGCCGTTTCCTGCGAGGGGCGGTGCTCACGTATGGCCTTGTATGTGCTGCGGTCGCTCTCGGCAAAGTCCACTACGGCCTTCCATTGCTCGGGCGGGATGATACCTACGAAGCACGAGCCGTCCATCTTCTTGTAAGGCCAGAAGGTATAGCCTATGTTGTTCTCTTTCATCACGCGGCAGAAGTCGGCCTGCCACTCATTGCTGTTGTGCCCTATCTCGCCCATATACATCGGCAGGTTCGTCTTGTCGCGAAAGTCGATGTACGACTGTATTGCTTTCTTGGTAGCCTCGCCCCCATAGCGGTGGCACGAATAAATGATTTTGTCGTCGAAAGTCCAGTCGGTCAACGGTTTGAAATTACTGTTCCACTGTGGGGCCCCGAGTATAACGATGTGTTCGCGGTCTACTTCGCGTATTGCAGCCACGCCTTTTTTGTACACTCCCTCGAGTTTTGAATTGAGCATGTCGGTTTCGAAGTAAGGTGCAATAGGTTCGTTCAACAGTTCGTAGGCAAGCACCGCGGGTTCGTCCTTGTAATGGTTGGCTATGTCTTTCCATATACGGCAGAACTTTTCCTGGCTCTCTTCGCTCACAAATAGCCACGGATAGCCGTAACTGTCATCGATATTGTCGCCCGTCTGGCCGCCCGGAGCGTCGTGCATGTCGAGTATTACGTAAAGATTGTTCTCCTTGCACCATCCTATCACCCTGTCGATTAGTTCAAAGCCATTACCCATGCCGGTTTCGCCCATATAATCCTCGTCGGTAAACAAGCGGTAGTTGAAAGGAATGCGGATTGTGTTTGCTCCCGTCGAGGCAATGAAATCGATGTCGGCCTTGGTGATGTAGTTTTCCTTGAATTGTTTCCAGAAAGAAGCCGCTTCGTCCGGTCCGACAAGCTGCCGCAGCATTTCGTCGATAAAATGTGCGGAATTCGTCTTGCTGAAATTGAACATGTAACCTTCGGGATTGAGCCAGTTGCCCAGGTTTGTTCCCATGATGAAAAGTTTCTGCCCGTCGGGCTTTATAAGGTCATGCCCCTTTATTGATACAAACCTGTTTTGCGCAACGGAGCGGGGCACAAAGACAGCAACTGATGTTATAATAAGCAAAACCAGTACAAATACTTTTTTCATGGTGCAGTTATTTTATGAATTGTAAATTTCCAGTAACGCCTTTTTCAATAAAAGCAGATTGTGCGCCCTTAGTATAAGGCCATATATGCTGCGAATTTACGCTTTAATTTGTTTGCCGGCAAAGTATGGCATACAAAAATTATTATAAGCGTAATATAACGCAGGACGGCAAAGCGTCGCCCGGTGCGGAAACAAAATCCGTAATATGCACCATGCGCTACGGCCCGCATACGCCAATCAAAAACAGACATACCCGTACAGGCTATGCAGACAAGAAAAACGCGGTTTATGGTGCTTTGGAATAAAAACTGTTTTTCAAAGCGTTATACCCGCATAGGAGCAAAGAAAAAATACAAGGCACATAATTCAAAATATGTCTGACCTATTTCAAAATATCTCAGACATATTTTTCACCCCTTGAAAACCTGATGAAAACTGCGCTTGAAAATGCGCGGAAAAACGGGGAAAAATACAGTAATGAAAAGTGAACCGTTTTTTTGCACCAAAACAGGTGTCGTTTTCAGTGCCGCCAGGCAGTGGCAAAACCCCGGCGCAGCCGGATACAAAGATTCCATTGCCATAGATACAGGCAATGGAATCTTTATATGTCTTACGGTTTGGCGGGAGTGCCGCCGCTTTCGTTCAATATGTCGTCAAAATTCACTTCCTCGTCGGCTTTTTTCTCGTCTGCGGCTTTAGGGTCATCGAGTATCAGGAAGTCGGAAGCCGACAAGCTGTCGAGGTCTATCTCGGTAGAGTCCTCTTCTTCGCGCGGACGCGGAATGTAAGTGCACGAATAGCAACTGCGGTCGATGTCTTCCTTAGGATCGGGGAACTTGCGGCGGTATTTCGAGAATTGCGGGTCGTCGAGCACCGATTCAAGGTAATACCCCACTATCGGCAGCGCAGTACGGCTACCCTGGCCCAATGCCCCGGTGCGGAAGTGAATGGAACGGTATTCGCCGCCTACCCATGCACCGCTCACAAGCCCGGGCGTAACGCCTACGAACCATGCGTCGGAATGGTTGTTGCTCGTACCGGTCTTTCCACCGAACGACGTCGACTTGTCGAACTTGCGTACAAACCGCCACAAAGCCATCGACGTACCGCCATACTCGCGCAGTCCGCCCTGCAACAGTTGCTGCATGAAAAATGCCGAACGGTAAGGTATGGCCTGGTGCGACTCGTCCTTGGCTGTATAGATTACCTTGCCGTGACGGTCTACTATCTTCGTAACCAATACAGGCTCGTGCACCCTTCCGTCGTCAACCACCGTGGAATATGCGTTTACCAGTTCCAAAAGGTTTACGTCGGAAGAACCGAGGCTTATGGAAGGCGTATCATGCAGCGGCGACTTGATTCCCATGTTGTGGGCTGTTTTCACGATGTTCGACGTGCCCACTTCCATGCCTACCCTTACGGCAACACTGTTTATACTCTGTGCAAAAGCAGCCAGAAGCGGTATTGAGTCGCCGGTGAAATAGCCGTTGGCATTGTGCGGCCGCCATGGTTCAAGCTCGCCTTTTTCGTTCATCACGTCAAGACTGATGTAATCGTCCAGACGACGGTCGCAAGGTGTGAGACCTTGGTTCATGGCTTCGGTGTAAACAAACAGTTTGAACGTAGAGCCGGGCTGGCGCATGGCCGTTACCTTGTCGTATTTCCACGACTTGAAGTCGATGTCGCCTACCCATGCTTTTACATGACCGTTCTGAGGTTCCATCGACACGAAACCGGCGTGCATGAACTTAACCATGTAGCGTATCGAATCGATTGTGGACATTTCTTACTCCTTCTCGCCGTCGTAATCAAAAA
>URSZ01000167.1 GCA_900550635.1 uncultured Prevotella sp.
CA
Organism: uncultured Prevotella sp.; assembly: GCA_900550635.1. Classification (GTDB taxonomy): domain Bacteria; phylum Bacteroidota; class Bacteroidia; order Bacteroidales; family Bacteroidaceae; genus UBA6398. The sequence continues at coordinate 3 of URSZ01000167.1, forward strand.
TAATTCAAAATATGTCTGAGATATTTTAAAATATGTCAGACATATTTTTTGCCCCGCCAAACCCGCATGCCGCGGCGCTTTCGCCGTATGTTAAAATCCTCTATCACGATTGTTAAAAGCCCGTCCTCCCGGCCGCACCGGGCGCAGGCACAACCGCCGCCGCACACTCATCGTGCACGGCGGCGGATTTTATATCTACACATTATTATATTATACATGCAAACGGCACAGCCTCACCGCCCGCCCGTAATCACGGCCGTAAAAGCGGGGAGATACCTGTGCAGCAGAGCATAAATGCCTACTCCCACTGCGGAAATGAACAGCGGTATGAGCAGGTAGCCTGCCACAAACGCCCAATCGCTGGCCTGCGGCAGCAGCCTTACGTAGGCTTTCACGACCATTGCCACCGGCAACACATGGTAGGCGTAAACAAAGAACGAGCTGCTCGCCAGGAAAGCACTGACACGCAAGCGGTTCTTGCTTATTCCATGCGCCGTCCACGAAACCACTGCAACCAATCCCGTGAAAATGCCGAGCCTGAGCAGGAAAGAATAGTCCGTTACGTTAATGTGCCACAACCACGTGTTAACCACGAGCAATATGAGGTAGGCGCACGTCGCTCCAAGGCGCACCCGGCCGAAAACGGCGGTAAAGTCGCATTTGTTCATGCTGTACCACGCCCCGAAGGCGAAAAAGAAAAAGGCGTCGATGTTGAATCCCGTGACATGAAACCATATACCGAACAGCCACAGCACTCCGAGGGCGAAAACGCCGAATGCCTTCAGGTGTTTCACTATAAGATAGAGCACCGGCGACAAGAGCACGGCAACCATAAGGTCGCGCACGAACCAGAACTGGTAGCTCGCAGGCATTCCGCCATTATATGACCAGAAAATGTTCAGCCAGTCGAGCCAACCGAACTCTTCTATCGCCGGGTATTTATCGGGCGAGACATGCAGGAACGCCTGCGCGCAAAACATAACAAGAAAAAACGCGGCGTTCCAGAGCACATAGGGCACGAGCAGGGTGCGGGCGCGTTTCCGCAGCTTCTGCCCGTATATCCTTGTCGAGAAACCGGAGCGATAGAAAAACAGGAAGCCCGAAATGAAAAAGAACAGCGGCACGGCTATGCGCACCAACTCTTCAGTTATCACATATTGGAAAAGCCTGTAAACCGGCAGACCTGTCCCGCTTGCGGGAAAGTCATAACCAAAGGCCGAAACACCCGGATTGGTGTGTATGTAAACCACCGCCACAATCAGAGGTAACCTCAGAAAGGTGATTGTTTGGGAGAGAATTGAACTCTGCGGGGAAACATTGCCGTTTTTCATCATATTATGAAAGTAATGCGTAATGAAAAGCGCGCCCCCGCGGCTGCCATGTCAGTCATGACCGCCGCAAGAGGCACGCCTGTAAATTATTTGCGGTAAAGGAATTTATTTGCCAGGAACTTACGCACGGGCAGGTCGTACAACCGCAGGCACAGCCAGGCAAACAGCACGTTCCACACGAACACGCCGATGGCCACGGGCCACACCTCGGCCAGCGTGTACTGCTTGGTATCGATGAGCCAGGCATAAAACAGGTACATGAACGGATAGTGCGTAATGTAGAGCGGATAGGATATGTCGCCAAGGAAGTTGCATATCTTCGTGGAGCGGATGTCGGTGGTGTTTCCCGAAGCACCGAGCACTACGAGCAGCGGGAAAATGGCCGCCACGCAGAAAAACTCGAACACGCCGTTCAGGCACGCCCCGCCCTGCGAGGGGATATACGGCACGATGAACAACAGCAGCAACACGAGGGAGCAAATCCAAAATGCGCCCCTTACCTTGACCGGCTTGAAGTTGCGCGCAAGCAGCATGCCCGTTGCGTAGGGGAACATCATGCGGAGCGTTCCGCCAAGGAAGTTAACGCTGTCCAACGTCCAGCCCACACCCATGTTGCCGTAGCCGGAAACGTCGGTTATCACGAACCACGCATAAAGCGCGCCCAGGATTCCCGTAAGCACGGCAAGCACCTTTGTCTTGAGCCGGCATATCAGCACGGCATATATAATATTGCCTATATATTCGAAGAAGAGCGACCAGGCCGGGCCGTTGAGCGGGAACATCTCGCCGTTGCCGCGCACGTCGCGCCCCATACCCGGCACGGCCGGGATGAAAAACATGCCGCACAGCAAGGCCAGCATTACGGCCGAAACGGGCACCTGCGTGCCGTCCCAACGCACACAGCCCTGAATGCAAAAGGTTATCGCGCCGACAATTGTACCCATGACAACCATAGGGTGCAGACGTATAAGACGGCGCTTGAAAAAGTTGCCCAGCGTGAGCGTCTTGCCCCAGCGGTCGTCGTAGGCATAGCCTATAACGAAGCCCGAAAGGATGAAGAAAAAGTCCACCGCAAGGTAACCGTGGTTTATCCCGGTTATAACAGTGCCGCCCTGTGCGAACGAAAGGCCCTCGTGAACATGGTACCACACCACTAAAAGCGCAGCCACTCCGCGCAGCCCGTCGAGAATGTTGTAATGAGGTTTTGAATCGACAAACGATGCCGCAGATCTGATTTGTTGCATTGGCATTAAGTTGTTAAGGTTAGTTGTGGTTATTAAAAACCGCGCCTTAGTTGAAATAAAAAACCGGTGCGGCGTTCAAAATTAAGAAAATCCCGTAAATGTGCACGTTTTTGGCCGGTAAAAATTACCCGCAAAGCAAAATACGTGCCATTCTCAGCGACAATGCCACTCTCCACGCCCGGCAAACGCGCCCCAAAAGACAGGCAAAAAAATATGTCAGACATATTTTAAAATAGGTCAGACATATTTCGAATTAGGTCAGACATATTTTTTTCAAGGTGCGGGGAACTTTTTTTCTCCCTTCAGCAGCGGCCTCCTAAGTATTCGTAGCGCACCCGTAATCATGTCTGCATTGCAAATCCGCGCACAGCCGCGCGCCACAACTTACTAATGCCTTTGCTTTCTACACGGGAATGCTTATTTTTAGTAACTTTGCACATAGAAGTTACGAAAAGAGTGTAATTTATTGGAAATGAGCGTAGGTTAATTGCTCTTGATAGTAATAGGTTACGATTTAG
>URSZ01000168.1 GCA_900550635.1 uncultured Prevotella sp.
TCGAAAAGCCCAGGGCACTTCGCCTCGAGCTTAGGAGTCGTGGAGCTGACAGTGGCTCTCCATTATGTGTTCAACACACCTTACGACCGCCTTGTCTGGGACGTAGGCCATCAGGCGTATGCCCACAAGATACTCACCGGCCGGCGCGACAAGTTCGCCACCAACCGGCAGTTTCACGGCATGCGCCCGTTTCCCTCGCCTTTAGAGAGCGAATACGACTCGTTCACCTCGGGGCACGCCTCGAATTCCATTTCGGCCGCGCTCGGAATGGCTGTGGCAGCCGAAAAGAAAGGCGAGAAAGACCGCCACGTAGTAGCCATAATAGGCGACGGAGCAATGAGCGGGGGACTTGCCTTCGAAGGGTTGAACAACGCCTCGGCCACGCCCAACAACCTGCTTATCATACTCAACGACAACGGCATGAGCATCGACCGCTCGGTAGGCGGAATGCGCCAATACCTGCGGCACCTGCACACAAGCACATTCTACAACCGCATAAGGTTCAAGCTGTCGCAAAAACTCACATCCATAGGCTTCCTCGACGAAAACAGACGGAAAAGCATAATACGCTTCAACAATTCCGTGAAATCACTGCTCGCCAACCAGCAAAACATCTTTGAAGGACTGAACATACGCTACTTCGGCCCCATGTACGGGCACGACGTAACCGAACTCGTGCGCACGCTGAACGAGATAAAGAACATGGAAGGCCCGAAACTGCTGCACATACACACAGTGAAAGGCAAAGGATTCCGTCCCGCCGAACTCGAAGCCTCGGCATGGCACGCTCCCGGCAAGTTCGACAAGGAAACCGGCAAGTTCATAAAGGAAGACGTGGGCGACGAAGGACCGAGATACCAGGACGTATTCGGCGAGACACTGCTCGAACTGGCACGCAGGAACGACCGGATTGTGGGAATAACACCCGCCATGCCTACAGGCTGCTCGATGTGCATAATGCAAAAAGCCATGCCCGAAAGAGTGTTCGACGTAGGCATAGCCGAAGGGCACGCCGTTACCTTCTCGGCCGGGCTGGCCAAGGAAGGAATGTTCCCGTTCTGCAATATTTACTCGTCGTTTGCCCAACGTGCATACGACAATATCATACACGACGCAGCCATACTGAACCTGAACATGTGTATCTGTCTCGACCGCGCCGGCCTTGTAGGCCGCGACGGACCTACGCACCACGGGGCGTTCGACATGGCTTACCTGCGCCCCATCCCGAACCTTACGATAGCTTCGCCTTACGACGAGCACGAACTGCGCCACCTGATGTACACGGCACAGCTGCCCGGCAAGGGAACATTCGTTATACGCTACCCGCGCGGCAACGGCACGTTCAAAGACTGGAAATGCGAAATGCACGAAATACCAGTGGGCAAAGGACGCACCATAAAAGACGGGCGCGACATTGCCGTGCTCACCATAGGGCCAATAGGACAAAAGGCCGAAGCAGCCATAAAAAAGGCAGAAGCGGAAAACCCGTCACTTTCGGTAGCTCATTACGACATGCGTTTCCTTAAACCTCTCGACACAGAACTGCTGGAACACGTATGCCGGACGTTCGACAGGATTATAACCATTGAAGACGGAGTGAAAGAAGGCGGATTCGGCTCGGCCGTAATAGAATTCATGGCACAAAAAGGATATACGAAAAAAGTTTCAGTCATGGGACTGCCCGACAGATTCGTAGAACACGGCAGCCCGTCGGAACTATACCACATAACAAACCTTGACGAAGAGGCTATTTACAACGAAATACTAAAACTCAGCAAATGAAAATCCTCATCGCCGGCGCAGGAGTGGTAGGCACACACCTTGCAAAGCTCCTGTCGCGCGAGAACCACGACATAGTACTCGTAGACACCAACGAAGAACGCCTGGCCAATGTTGAAAACAATTTCGACATTATGACAATGAACGCCTCGCCCACGTCGATTGCCACGTTGAAGGAAGCGGGCGCGGGAAACGCCGACCTCGTTGTAGGGGTAATGGAAGAAGAATCGCGCAACATGACATGCTGCATGCTGGCAAGCAAATTGGGAGCGAAAAAAACCGTTGCGCGCGTGGATTCGTATGAATACATCGCCCCCGAGCACAAGGACTTCTTCACTTCGGTAGGCATAAACTCGATGATATACCCCGAAATGCTTGCAGCCGAAGAGATTGTAAACTCCATGAAGCGCAGCTGGATAAGGCAATGGTGGGAAGTAAAGGAAGGCGGCCTGATACTGATAGGAGTAAAGCTGAGGGAAAATTCGCGCATTCTCGACATTCCGCTCAAGAACCTTTGCGGCCCCGACTCGCCTTACCATGTGGTGGCGGTGAAGAATATGACTGAAACCATAATACCCCACGGAGACGACAAACTCAGCGCATACAACGTTGTCTACTTTATGACAACCCACGAATATATTCCTTACATACGCGAAATAGCAGGCAAGGACGATTACCCCGACGTAAGAAACTCCATAATTATAGGTGGAGGCGATACTGCCGTATGCGTGGTTCGACAAATGCCCGACTACATGAGGGTTAAGATAATAGAGCAGGACGAACAACGCTGCCAATGGCTCACAGGAGAACTCGACGCAGACAAGCATACGCTGGTGGTTCACGGCGACGGTAGCGACCTTTCGCTTCTTGCCGAAGAAGGAGTACAAACAACCGAAGCATTCCTGGCACTTACTGACGACACCGAGTCGAATATACTAAGCTGCCTTGCGGCCAAGCGCATGGGAGTAAGAAAGACCGTGGCCATTGTGGAAAACTCAGACTACGTGCCGATGGCGGAAAGCCTGGACATAGGAACGATAATAAACAAGCAAACAATAACGGCAAGCCACATATACCAGATGATGTTGAACGCCGACGTTACTAACGTAAAATGCCTGACCGTGTCGAACGCCGACGTTGCTGAGTTTGTTGTTGCAAAAGACGCAAAAGTAACACGTAAACAGGTTAAAGACCTGGGGCTTCCGCCTAACATA
>URSZ01000169.1 GCA_900550635.1 uncultured Prevotella sp.
TAAGGAAAGCACTCCACCGGCAACAGTGGATATGTTGTTTGCTGATTTCATTTATTTATATTCATCCAACAGGTCTTTTCAATATAGCCGTACACGATTCCCCTTAAGGCATTACAAAAACCGCAAACCGGCAGCACCGATAAAAAAGGCTGACTGGAAATTTGACCGCCTATACAACAAAGCAGAACTACATATAGTTGTGTTCGATAGTGAAGAAGCCTTGGATGAATTCGATATGTCAAAATCAAATCGGGTGGTTTTGGAATTTCTTGGGTTTGAAAAAAACAGTGTGCGCCAATATGTTTTTGAAAAACAATCGGGCAAATGGGAACTTACCCAACTTAACACTTTTGGCATGTCATTGCATTATGATTCGGAGTTCCTCGAGTTTTACGGGCGTTTTGCCAATGATTCAGCTTTTCAACGAAAACACCTGGATGACTATGTGGATTTCGTAACATACGACGAAAGTAATGAAGAAGAAAAAATAGAAGGTGTAATTGATGTGGACCAATGGTATGCTTTTCATCCGGATATGCCTTACGATAACGTGCTGAATCTGTATTATGGTCAAAAGTTGGATAATGCGGATGTGCGTGTTATTTCTGTGCGCGGAAACTCCAATAGTTGGTCAAGCATGTTTAAATTCAAGAAAAAAGACGGAGTCTGGAAGCTCGTAAAGTTTGTGAATTGAAGAAGTCGCACAGGTAAATAAAGATTGTGGCATAAACTTTTACTCCGATAGAAAAGCCGCTAAAATATGGAAAGATATGTAGACTACCAGCTTTCAGAACGCAATACATTCGGTATAAAGTCGCTGGCAAGAGAGTTCATAGAATACGATAATACAAGCGAGCTTATAGATATTTTGCGGGAGTTGAACACCAAACAGTTCGATTCGTGCGCTTCATGTACCCCCAATGAAATATCACAAGGTAGTAGAGGCTTCGATGTACAGAAGTTTTTGTTTATAGGTGGCGGCAGCAATATGCTTTTCACCGAAGATTTTCAAGGAACGGTAATACACGGACGGATAAATGGCATCGAAATTAAGGAAAAGTCAGAAGAATTTTGTTTTGTTCGCGTCGGAGCTGCAGTGGTGTGGGACGATTTTGTAAAATGGACACTTGAAAACAACTTGTATGGTATTGAAAACCTTTCTTTGATTCCAGGCGAAACAGGAGCGTCGGCTGTTCAGAACATAGGTGCTTATGGCATGGAGGTTTCTGAAGTAATAGAACGCGTTGAGGTTATAAATGCAGATGATTTGGCCGAGTATTCCTTCCATGGCAAGGATTGCCGCTACGCATATCGCAATAGTTTTTTTAAAGAGGCGTATAACCAATACGCAATTCACCATGTGATTTTCCGCTTGAATCGTAAATTCAGGCCCGTTCTGCGTTATAAGGCCCTGCAGCAGGAATTTTCTCGTACAGAAGATAGCGTTACGGCCCGCGACGTTAGAAATTTCATTGTAGAAATGCGCCGTAATAAATTGCCCGACCCGAAAGTGTTAGGAAATGCCGGATCGTTTTATATGAATCCCATTGTTTCGGCAGATAAGTTCTCAGAACTTTGCAAAAGGTACCCTACGATTCCGCATTATAAAGTAGGAGATGATTTCAAGATACCTGCAGCATGGCTAATAGAACAATGCGGTTGGAAGGGAAGAAGAATAAACCATGTAGGGGTTTACGAGAAACAACCGCTTGTGCTTGTTAATTACGGAGGAGCTTCGGCACAAGAAATAATAACTCTGTCGAATGGGATAGTAAATGACGTTAAAGAGAAATTTCAAATAGAATTGCGTCCGGAAGTACAGTTCGTATGACTTTTGAGATTGTTTATTTTTAAAGGCTTTTGTAATGGAAGAACATTCTATTCCCCGAAATAAATGCAAGATAACCTTTTTAGGCACCGGCACGTCTTCCGGCGTGCCACAAATAGGCTGTTCATGCAAGGTATGCACTTCGAATGATCCGCGCGACAGGCGCATGCGCTGTTCCTCGCTAGTAGAGATTAACGGCACGAGAATCCTTATTGATTGCGGGCCGGATTTTTATTTTCAAATGCTTAAAATCCCATTTGGCCAAATAAATGGTGTGTTGGTAACCCACGAACATTATGACCACGTTGGCGGATTAGATGACCTTCGTCCTTTTTGCAGGTTTGGCACTATAAATATATATGGCAACGGTGTAACTCTGAAACATCTTCACGACCGTATTCCATATTGTTTTAAAGAACATTTGTACAGAGGAGTTCCTCATTTGAATCTTGTTGAAGTGACGCAACATAAAGAGTTTTCAATTAATGGTGTCAATGTGATTCCCTTGCGGGTAATGCACGGCAACATGGAAATATTGGGTTACAGAATAGGCCGTATGGCATATATTACCGATATGACGTCTGCAAGTCCCGACGAACTGGAATATCTTTCGGGCGTGGAGCTTTTGGTAGTAAATGCTTTGCGCCATACATACCACCCAACGCACCAGACGGTTGAACAAGCCTTGGATTTTGCGCAAAAAGTGGGAAGTCAAAATACCTATCTCATACACATGAGTCATGACCTCGGGCTTCATGCCACGGAGGAAGCCCTTTTGCCCGAGAACGTGCATTTTGCATATGATGGCTTGGAATTGTATTTTTGACCCTAAAAGGATATGTTAAAACTCATATCGAAAAATGCCTTTTTATTACGCATTATTTTAGCGCCGTTTTTACCCTCTCGAAAATATGTCCGACCTATTTCAAAATACAAGGCACATATTTTAAAATATGTCTGACATATTTTTTCTCAGCTCATAACGGGGCTGAAAATCCCTGTACATGCGAGTTTCGGGAAAATGTGAAAATTGCGTTGTTTTTTGTCTGTATTGAAGTTTTACATTGACCAT
>URSZ01000170.1 GCA_900550635.1 uncultured Prevotella sp.
ATACCTCACGCCAAACGAAAAATTTAAACAAATTATTAATCAGAATTCTGTTGCATTTGCAAGTTGAATTCAGCTTTTCTTTTGTTACTTATTAACCTGTTCCGCCAAGACTTACCTGCAACATGAGATAAAGAAGTCTGGTTTGGACATAATTCAAGCCTTCCTCCGGCAAGCCTTCATTAAAGGCCATCCGAAGTAACTCACTTAAAATCAATCCAATTACAAAAAACAGGCACTAATTCGGTTTCCTATTTTTATTAAATCAAATGAAAAGATTAATGGGAGGTGCACGCAAATAAATCCCTTCCCCGTACAATGCCAGGGTATGGAATGCATTAAAATTAAAAGTTAATAAATAAAGTAGAGGAAAATCGGGACAGACTGATTCTGCCGTATGCCAGTCTAACGAAGTAAATGTAGACAAATAATGCAATGTGAGTGCTTGCCCGCCCGAATGAGAATGATGTTCAGTAAAAGGATGCGAATGGACTATAACAACCCCGTTCACCTCGTGTATATGGACATACAGTGTCGTAACCGTATAATATACCGCAAACAAGGTTAAAAGGCCCAACGCCCAAATGCGTATATGACGCGTTTTTACTTTCATCGGGCACAAAGATACGTGAAGTTATCATTTAAAAAAAATGAAATACCTTAAAACATATTATAACGATTTAAGCCATCCATAATACTTTGCACTTTTTCCATATAAAGACAGGAATCCGGAAAAAATTATAGTATATGGAATCTGACAAGATACACCCGTAAAGTCAAAGTAATGGAAACGGGCCTCTATAAAATAAAAAAAGCGATTGTTCGTATGAACACCGCCGATTTCCTAAAGAACCCCCATTTAAGGGTTCTTGCATCTTTTTCTCATCCAGTTGTTGTTTTGTTTGTTATCCTTCCTTTTCTTTTCTACCTTAAAGCAATCTTTCTAATCCTATTTCAACTAATTCCTGAAAACATTTACCTTTTTATCCTAATACCTTAAAATAAAAACCTAAAACTTAATACCTTAAATCTAATACCTTTTACTAAAATTGCTTTTTTACCTTAAATCTAATACCTTTTTTCAATTACCTTAAAATCTAGTCTAATACCTTTGTGTATCTTTATTATCTTTTAGTTTCACAACCACGATGCAAAGGTATGGCTTTCTATTTAATCGGCAATAAGATGGATGCTTTTTCTTCTATAATAGACGTTTTTCTTGATTTATATCATGGAACAATTTATTCATTCGTGTGCGACAACGAAAAGCATACACTACAAGGAGTTATTTATGTGTCAATTTAAGTATACGCTGGTTGCTGCTTCCCCGAAATTCCAGCTTCGGAGAATATAAAGATTGTTCAAAACGCCCGTCAACCAGTACATCAATATACGCCAATATCGGCTTGCGTTGCGGATCGGCCAGCAACTCTTCATAAGTATATCCCGTATAACACCAAATGTTCTGCTGCGTACGCTCACGGAATTCACGGACAAGAGAAAGAAACTCTTCGGGTGAATAAAACGGATCTCCTCCCGAAAAAGTAATTCCATCCAACAAAGGATTGGCATTGATTGCCGCTATCATTTCCTCTATTTTCTCCCGGGTAAGAGGTTGACCTGCCTGTGGATTCCACGATTCCGGATTATGACACCCCCGGCATCGGTGTGTACATCCTGACAAATATATGGAGAAACGTATACCGTCCCCATCGACTATCGTTTCGGAATATGTATATAAATAATGTAACATAATAAAATTCAGCCTTAATATTAACCACGATCCGAAATGAAAAAGGCTTTCCTACATACAGATATCTATTCCCCCAGGGAACTACTACACAATATCCGAATCTGTATGCAGAGAAAGCCTCTATTAAATAACAAACGAATGAATTAGCAGTGTTTTACTCTATCGCGTTCTTCTGCGCGCTTTGCCGAGTTCCAACTGTTTAAATCTCCGGTCAGATATCCGGTAATACGGCGCATGCGTAGAATATTTTCACTGTTGCAGATTGGACATTTATCGTAAATAACGCCTTTGTAGCCGCAGTTATGACAGGTATCTACCGGATGATTAATCGAACCATAACCGATACCTTCGTCATGCATCACCTTTACAATCTTGGCAATTGCTTTCACATTTTTCTGAGCCTCTCCGTCCAGTTCAACATAAGTAATGTGTCCTCCTCGCGTCAACGCATGGAAAGGAGCTTCACATTTTATCTTTTCTACGATACTGATGGGTTCTTTCACATCGACATGAAATGAATTCACATAATAATCGCGGTCGGTTACCCCTGGTATCACACCATATTTACGACGGTCCATACGAGTAAATCGTCCGGAAAGCCCTTCAGCAGGAGTAGCCAGTACTGAATAGTTCAAATGATACTTCTGCTTAAATTCTTCTACTACACGATTCATTTCTTCTACAGCTTCATACAATGTGTCCCATGCCTTCCGACAATGTCCGTGTCCTTGTCCGTACAGAGCTACCATGGCATTGTGACCGCCAATGAAACCAATACCCAATGTTCCCTGATTCAGTACGTCACCTACCTCATCGTTCGGATTCAGCTCACCGCCTCCTTTCCACACATTGTTACTCATCATGAACGGAAACTGCCGCGCCAGTGCTGTACGCTGATACTGATAGCGGGCATAGAGCTGCTCGGCTATGAAGACAGCCATATCGTGTACTGAATTGATAAATGTTTCTTTCGCCAGACGTTCTACGGTATCCTGTCCCTGATTCTCAGCTACACTTTCAGCCTTAATACGCGCCTCGATGGCAAGACGCGGCAGATTCATGGTAGTAAACGACAAGTTTCCACGTCCCAATGAAGTCTTTTCACCGTTCAGATTTTCGAATACACGTGTACGACATCCCATC
>URSZ01000171.1 GCA_900550635.1 uncultured Prevotella sp.
CCCTTCTCGGCCCTTGCCTGTGAAATTTCGTTGCGCTTGTTTTGTATCTGCTCCTGTTTGCGTTGCACCAACTCGCCCTGTATGCGCTGGTATTCGGCATACTGCCGCACGTAGCGCAGGCGGCGGTACATTTGCGTGAAATTGTCTGCCGAGAAAATGAACATGAGTTTGTTCTGCGTTGTGCGGTTGCGGTAAAGGTAGAGCACCGAGCGGCGGTAACGCTGTTTTCGCTCGTCGAGCTCCTTCTTCAATGTGTCGAGCTGCGTGTTTAGCGATGTAATCATGCTGTCCATCTGTCCTACGTCGGACGAAATGGCGTCCACCAGTTTTTTCTGCGAGTTTATCTGCCCGTTCAGCACGCTCAGGTTGTTGAGCTGCGAGCGCACGTCTTTTTTCAGCGTCTTGAGCATACCCTCGTTTTCCTTTATCTTTTTCTGGAGGTTGGCGCGCTGCGATTTCAATGTGCTTATCTTCTTTGCGGTCTGGGCCGTGGCGGTCAGCGTTCCGGCGCAGAAAGCAAGCGCTATGAGTATCTTAGGCAGAAACATGGTTATTGTAGCATTGATAGTTTACCCAATATATCGTCTACCGAGCGCTGTTTGTAGGACGATGATACTTTTGTGCGTGTCTCCCACGAAGAGTTTGTTGACAGTCCGCTCAGCTGCATGTCGAGTCCCAGTTCCTTTTTGCCGCCGTTGAATGAAATGTTTATGCGTCTCGGGAACTTCTTTCCGTCGAACTTTGCGAAATCGCTGTATTTGCACACTAAGGCCTGCTGGTTGGCTATGTTTTTCGATGTGATAGTAGTGCGGTCGAGCATGGCCTCGTCGGTTATCGTCAGGAAAGAGTAATCGAGCTTCGGTGCCGATGTCAGGCTGAGCAGAGTGTGGTCGCCGCTCGAGGCAACGCTGAAGTTTTTCAGCGCTGAACCGACATCGTGCGTCCCGGGTGAGAATATTTCGTTCCAGAAAAGTGACTGCAGCGAGTAGAAATCAAGTCCGGCGCTTTCCAGGAACGAGGCCTGGCTGTATGGAGCGCGAACGTACTGCTTGTTTATCTTGTCGATTATCAACACGTCGGTTGTGGTAAATTCCATACGCCCTACTTCTATGCCCAGAAAGGTGAGCGATAGCTGTATCACGTCGTTGCGCTTCATTTTGAGCGAGCCGCCAACCGATATGTCCTTTGTTCCGGCTTTCAAGCTTATTGTCGCGCGGGCCGTGAGGTACTGCGCCGTCTGGAAGTTGGAGACAACCTTTTCCTTGTATGCTTCTGCAGTTGCTTCGGCCTTGCCGGAATTTTCCGTGCCGCTGCCTTTTGTGGCTTTCCTTGACGTGCCGCAGGCGGCAAAGCATACTACAACCGTTGCGAGGAGGAGTAACTTTATCGTGTGCTTCATTGTGCTATGTATTTCTTATGTTTTATTTTTTTCTTTAGGGTTTTGGAGTCGCTATTCAGTGATTGTGCCTTTTTCCACATTTCCAGCGCTTTTTCTGTCTCGCCTTTTACTGAGAGAATATCGCCTGCGTGTTCGTAAATCGAGGCATTTTCTTCGGTAGGGCTGATGTTTTTTATTGCTTGGTTGATGTAGGTGTAGGCTTCTTCTATTTTTCCCTGCTCGAATAGCACCCAGGCGTATGTGTCGAGGTAAATGGCGTTGTTGGGCTCTGCCTTTACGGTTTTGTAGCTCATTTCGGCGGCCTTGTCGAGGTTCTTGCGTTCGAGCGAAAGGTAATAGGCGTAGTTGTTCAGGGTTGCAATGTTGTCGTCTTTGTAAACGAGAGCCGAGTCATAGGCCTGATAGGCGGAGTCTGCCTTTCCCATGTCGTGGTAAACGTCGCCCAGGAAACCGTAAAGGTCGGAGGCGAGGTCGGTGCTCGTTTCCATGCTTATATGTTCCGTACCTTTTTTAAGCAGTGCGGCGGCGTGTTCGTTGTCTTTCATTGAAAAGTATGCCATTCCGCCGTAAAAGTAGTATGCCACCTGTTCCGGCTCGTGTTGTGCCCCTTCCTCGCACACGTTTGCCGCTTTGGCGTAGTCGGGTTTCTGTATGTAGTATTGCAGAAGTTTAAGGCGCAGCTGCGAGTAGTCGGGCTTTAGGCTCAGTACCTTTTCCCACACCGGCGCAATTGAATCGAGCGGTTTTTTGAGCATAATCAGGTATGCCTGGTACATGTCGAGAAGTACGGCGTCGGCATTGGGCTGCGCGTCTATCTTTTTGAAGGTGGATATTACGCTTGCGGTGTCGGCTTTTCCGTCAAGGCTGTATATAACGAGCTGATTCAGTACTGTGGCCCGCGTCTTGGTGGCGTATTTGTCGTTTATGGCTATGTTGCGCGCCAGTTCGGCAAACATAGAGTCGTTCCCCGAGTCCTGGTAATACTTCAGCAGGGCGTAGTTGGCGGCTTCGTTCAGCGGTTCTTTGGCCAGGACGGCGTTGAACTCGTTGAGTGCAAGCTGGGGTTGCTTTTTGTCCAGATATATTGTGCCGCGCAGAACGGGATAGCGCGTGTCGTCGGGGTAGAGGTTGATAAGGTTGTTCACCTCAATGAGCGCGTTGTCGTAGAGTTGGGCATCGGTATATGCGTCTATTATGCTCATGCTCAGTTCTTCGCTTTTGCCTTCCTGCACTTCGAGCTTGCGCAGCGTGCGTATCAGGGCTTCGTGGTTGCCGTTCTGTTTGTAAATGTCAATCAGGTTGTATGCCAGTATTTCGCGGTCTTTGAACTGTTCGGCCATGGCTTCGTAACGTGCCGTTGCGCTGTCGGTCATCTCGCGTGCGTCGTAGTAGTCGGCCAGTTCTTTCTGGAAATAATAGTTTTCCGGCTCCAGCTGCACGGCCCGGCGCAGTAAATCTTCGGCTGTGGT
>URSZ01000172.1 GCA_900550635.1 uncultured Prevotella sp.
TTGACTGCGCGGGATGTTCCTGACTCCTTTCTTTCGACATGAGAGTCCAGCCGGCCTCAGCGCGCCAGTTGTTCTTCATTGCCGCCGGCAAGAAACGCAGGTAGTTCAGTGTTATGTCGTGTTTGTTGGTGATTGTAAACTCGTATTGCGTTGCTCCGTCCACTTCGTTGCATGAAAGGAACAACTCGTCAAAGTCCTGCCAGTTACTGCTGGGGAACTCGGTGTTCACGAGCGTGTCTGACTGAACGGCGTCAGCTTTGCGCGCTGTGAGACATACGTGAATTTCCGGCTTGTAAACGAAATTTCCGTTCATTGTATTTATACAAGGGAACACAAGCGTGCGCACCACGCTGCCTTCTTTCAGCGTAAAATTCACCTTATGAGTCTTTCCGCCCTGAAGGCGTATTGCTTTGGGGGCATTTGAATCAAGACAACCTTTCCAGTCGAGGTCATCGTCGGATGTTACGTTTTCAAGCGCATAAGGCTGCTCTCCGTCGCCAACAGGCGTGGGAAAGGCCAGCACGCATATATCGCGGTAATCGCGCCACTCCTCGTTAGAGGGTTGAGGTTTGGGCAAAGTCACCGCACCCGAGGTTTCTGAATCTATATATGTCTTACTCCACACAAAATCGCGCATTGCTTCGGAGGGCTTTATCCAAGGACCGCCGGCCATTGCCCAACCGGGGCAGGTTTGCACTGTGAGACGCAATCCAAGCTCCGTGGCTTTGCTTCCCATGTGGGACACGATGTCTTCCCACTCGGGGGTGAGTGCCTTGATTTGCGTGTTCGTTTCTGGCCATTGGCCTCCAAAATTGCCGTGAAACCACTGAATACCCGAGATACCGGCCTCACTGATTGCCTCGAGGTCAGCGTCGATTCCTTCTTTCGACACATTGCCGCCGATAAAGTGAAACCACGTTTCTGGGTAAAAAACTTTGGGCGGGGATTTGAAATTTTCAAGGTCTTTTGCCGTAAAAGGTGCGTCCAGCAATTCCGGACGCGGAGCAATGTCTACCTGAGCACTAACGCCAAGCAATGACTGGCTCAACAAGCAAGCTAAAAAAAGCTTAGAAACATTTATTTTCATGACATTATTATATTATACATCTTACCACCGGCGTTACAGAGACGGAATTGAGGACTAAAATTAGCCAATTAATCCGAAACTACAAAATTTGAACGCACTCCCTGTAAATCATCAAAACAAAAAGCCCAAGCTATCAAATAGCCTGGGCTTTTTGTATGAATCTTACTTGCGACCTGTTTTTTTACAATTGCAAGGAGTTGATTTATTATTGCCACGTGCCCGGCGTTGTACCGTTGCGATACACGCCCACGAGTTCCATTTCGAAAATTATGGTGGAGTTCTTTGGAATAGATGTCCCGCTTTGCTCGCCATAGGCCAGGTCGGTAGGTATTGTCACCCTCCAGCGGTCGCCGGTTTTCATGTAAAGCAACGCTGTTGTCACTCCCCTCACAAGAGACCCCACACGGAAGTTCACCGGCGACATCGTGTTTCGGTCGAACACTTTGTCGAAACTTGTAGACACCCCGGTATGGTCAGCAACAAGCCCTGTAGGATGTCCGGATGTCGGAATAAGCAGTGTGCGGTAGGCTATACTTACCGAATCAGTAGTAAAGGGACTTACCGTACCTGTTCCGCGCTTGAGGATTTCAACCGCAATGGAATCTGTCTGCGTATGCGCGGAACCGTTGTGTCGCGAGTAGCAAAGATACTGGCGGTAGTTGCAGTGCTGCTCCCAGTCGCTTCCATATAAAGCGCGGGCTTCTGCTATGGAATCGCCCGCAATGCGCATGGCGTTTGCAAAATATGCTTCGTTGCGGTTCTTCCAGTCGGCAAATTCATTATCGGTATCTTCGGTCTCGCTACACGATGAAAACAGTATCGCCACCGTGCAGGCCATCAATGCCGCAGCGAGTATTGTGCGCAGGTCTTTCAGCAGAGCCATTATAATATATGAGGTTTATTGTAGTTTAGTCGTTGTTTCAGTCGTTGGCAATTTTCTTCAGCAGGGATGTAATGCTTACGCGCTCTTCAAGCGTATCGCGCAATGCGGCAATCTTTATGCGTTCCTGCTGCATGGTGTCGCGGTTGCGAAGTGTTACGCATTCGTCCTGCAGCGAGTCATGGTCGATGGTAATGCAGTACGGTGTACCCACTGCGTCCTGGCGGCGGTAGCGTTTGCCGATGGAATCCTTGTCCTCGTATTTGCAGTTGAAATGATAACGCAGGTCTTTCACAATCTTGTCGGCCAGTTCGGGCAGCCCGTCCTTGCGCACCAGCGGCAGCACTGCAAGTTTTACGGGTGCAAGCTGTTCTGGCAGGTGGAGCACGGTACGTGTTTCGCCGTTCTCGAGTTTTTCCTCTTCAAAGGCGTGGCACATAACCGAAAGGAACATGCGGTCTACGCCTATCGACGTCTCGATGTCATAGGGAGTGTAGCTTTCGCCTGTTTCGGGGTCGAAGTATTTTATCTGGCGGCCGCTGTATTTCTCGTGTTGCGAGAGGTCGAAGTCGGTGCGCGAGTGTATTCCTTCTACTTCCTTGAAACCGAACGGCATGTGGAATTCTATGTCGGTTGCGGCGTTTGCATAATGCGCCAGCTTTTCGTGGTCGTGGAAACGGTAGTTTTCAGCGCCGAATCCGAGAGCCTGGTGCCATTTCATGCGCGTGTTTTTCCAGAACTCGAACCATTCCATTTCCGTGCCCGGCTTAACGAAGAACTGCATTTCCATCTGCTCGAACTCGCGCATGCGGAATATGAACTGCCGCGCCACTATCTCGTTGCGGAACGCCTT
>URSZ01000173.1 GCA_900550635.1 uncultured Prevotella sp.
CAACACGGAGTTTGCCGTGGCGCACGGATGGCTGGTATTCAGGTTCTACGCCGACGGACACCTGGCATACATGCTGCCTTGCCAGAAAAGAGACCCCCACGATATACTGCAACTCATACTCGAGGATTCGCGCCGCCTGGAACGCCCGTTCCTCATGCTTGGAGTGTGCGAAAATTTCATACCGCTTATAGACAACGCCATGCCCGGCGTTTTCCACTTTTCGCACGACCGTGACTACACCGACTACATTTACGACCGCGACGCCCTGGCCACGCTTGCCGGCAAACGGCTGCAATCCAAGCGCAACCACGCAAACCGCTTTGCAAAGACTTACCCCGACTACGAATACCGCGAACTCACATCCGACCTTATACCACTGTGCAGGCAGCTCGAAGCAAAATGGCAGACTTCGAAACTTGACAACGACTCCGAGGCAGCATACGCGAACGAGCTGCGCTCTATGAATTTCGTTTTCGAACATTGGGAAGAACTCGACTCCGTGGGCGGCTGCATTTTCGTAGACGGTCAAATGGCTGCCTTTACATTCGGGGCAAAAATCAACGATACCACATTCGACGTGTGCGTTGAAAAAGCCGATACCAACTACGACGGAATATACGCCGTGATAAACCGCGACTTCGTAAGAAGTCTCCCGGCAAACTTCATTTTCATCAACCGCGAGGAAGACCTTGGCATAACAGGCCTGCGGCAGGCAAAACTGTCCTACCACCCTTCCATACTGCTGCACAAATACTCTGCAATGGAGCGGCAGCCATTGAGCAACGGGCTGGCCAACTTCCGCCATTTCAGGGCAGCTGTGGGCGTGAACGTGGTTTCACCGCACAAAGGGAACGCAGAATAGGACATACCACCCATGGATAACCGCAAACTTACACCCGGGGAGCATTTAGCTTCGCTACGCCGCTTGTGGAAAGAATGCTTCAACGACACCGACGAGTTCATCGACATGTATTTCACCCGTGTTTACTCGCCGCAGGTGGACTATTCCATCGAGCGCGACGGGCGCGTGGTGTCGGCCCTGCAATGCCTGCCTTACAACATGCTATGCGGCGGCAACGCCGTGCTCGCGGGATACCTCTCGGGTGTATGTACTGACGCCTCATACAGGCGGCAGGGACTGGCGGGAAGCCTCGTGGCGCAATCCGTTGCCGACATGCACCGCCGCGGCTGCACATTCGCATTTCTCATCCCTTCGGGCAGCGAAGTGCTTCCCTTCTACCGGCAATACGGCTTTTACATCGCCATACGCAGAAGTGCAATGCCAATCCGGCATAGCGGAAACGTAACAGGCGGTACCTGTACGGTAACACCGGCCACGGCTTACAGCGACGTACTGTACAGACTTTTCGCCCGACGCCAAAGGGAAAGGCGCGGATATGCGTTGCTACACAGTAGGGAACAGTTCAAAACGGTTGTGGACGACTGGATAAAGGGCGGCAACCTGATACTTACGGCACGGCTTGGCAAAAAAACGGTGTCGTACCTGTTTGTACGCCCCGACAACGAAAAGAAAGTGCTGTACGTCTACGACGCGCCCGCCGGCCGCGACGCCGCATTTGCCTCAATGGTCGGACAGGCGCAAGGCATGTACCCCGGCTACGACATGCGGGCGTACATAACCGGCCACCGGGCGCACAACACGTTTGCCTGCGCAAGGATAACCGACACGTCGAAAGCCCTTGCCGCATACGCCGCCATGCACCCCGAAGCCGACATGCAGATAAGCGTAAGCGGCGACAAACTAATAGAAAGCAACAACGGGTTCTACACCGTGAGCCACGGGCAATGCACACGAAGCAGCGCACATGCCGGCAGCTTCACCGCAATGACCCTCGCACAGCTCACCCGCATGATATTCTCCGGCGACAAAATGAGCTTCAATTTCCTGCTCGAATAATCCCCTCGTCCGCCTCTCGCAAACGGCCGTCGGTTTTTGTCTGCATTTTTCAGGCATTTTTGAAACGGGTTTTCAGGGCCGAAAAAATAGGTCTGAGAAATTTTAAAATATGTCCGACCTATTTTAAAATATGTGCCTTGTTTTTTTTCTTTGCTCCCACGTGAGTAAAAAACGCTGAAAATCAGTTTTCAATTTTCCCTGTCCAAAAACAATGTTTTCCCACCCTGTTTTAACACTTTCTTTTCCCTTTATTTTGAGCCCCACAGAACATTCTTCTCACTGCCGCCGGCACATCACTTATCCTGACCGCTGTCCGTAAATAAAATTATCCCGCAACGCAGTTCAAGCATTGCGGGATAACATGTCTAACCTATTTTTCACTATTCCATTAGGCGGGCTAAAAAGCCTTGAACAGGGTTGCGGGGCTTACTTGCGGGCCTGTACTTCGTACTTGCCTTGCAGCACTTCGAGTATGTAGCAGCCTTCGCCGCGCGTTACGGATTCCACGCCTTTCACCTTATTGGCTTTCTTGCCGTTGACGGTAGGCTGTTCGTCGCTGTTGGAAGGTATGTATATCGTGGCATGTACGCCTACGGGCACTTCGGCCTTTATCGTTACGGTCGAGGCATTGTGCGAAACCTCGCTCGA
>URSZ01000174.1 GCA_900550635.1 uncultured Prevotella sp.
CAAATACAAGAACGACGCAAACGCCATAATAGGACACTTCGGGTTAGGATTCTACTCGGCATTCATGGTGAGCAAACAGGTGGAAATCATCACGCTCAGCTACAAGGAGGGCGCGAAAGCAGTGCGCTGGAGCTGCGACGGCTCGCCCGAATTCGAAATAAGCGAAGCGCAGCGCGACAGCCGCGGCACCGACATCATCCTGCACATTGACGACGACACAAAAGAGTTCCTCGAAAAGAACCGCATACAGGAACTGCTCACGAAATACTGCCGTTTCCTGCCCGTGCCCATTGCTTTCGGAAAAAAGACCATTTGGAAAGACGGCAAGGAAACAGACACCGACGAGGACAACATAATAAACGACACAAACCCGCTTTGGACGCGCAAACCGTCGGAGCTTAAGGACGAGGATTACCTGAAGTTCTACCACGACCTCTACCCCATGGCCGACGACCCGCTGTTCTGGATTCACCTGAACGTGGACTACCCGTTCAACCTCACGGGCGTGCTCTACTTCCCCAAAATAAAGAACAACCTCGAGTTGCAGCGCAACAAGATACAGCTCTATTGCAATCAAGTGTTCGTGACCGACTCGGTGGAGAACATAGTGCCCGACTTCCTCACGCTGCTTCATGGCGTAATTGACTCGCCCGACATTCCGCTCAACGTAAGCCGCAGCTACCTGCAAAGCGACTCGAACGTAAAGAAAATCTCCACGTACATCACCAAAAAGGTTGCCGACCGCCTGCAAAGCATATTCAAGGAGAACCGCAAGGAATTCGAAGAGAAATGGGATGACCTCAAGCTGTTCATCAACTACGGGTTGCTTACCGAAGCGGATTTCTACGACCGCGCCAAGTCGTTCGCCCTCCTTAAGGACGTCGACGGCAAATACTTTACCTACGACGAATACCACACGCTTATAAAAGACAACCAGACCGACAAGAACGGCAACATCGTCTACCTTTACGCCAACGACAAAGAGGCCGAATACACATACATCGAAGCTGCAAAGGCAAAAGGATACAGCGTGCTGCTCATGGAGGGGCAACTCGACACGCCGGTGATAAACATGCTTGAACAGAAGTTTGAAAAGAGCCGTTTTTCGCGCGTGGACAGCGACGCCATAGACCGTCTGATTCAAAAGGAAGATGCTCCCGCCAACAACGAAGCCGACAAGGAAGACTGCGACAACGTGGCTGAGATGTTCAATTCGCAACTGCCCAAACTCGACCACACAATTTTCCGCGTCGAGACCCGCAGCCAGGGAGCGGAGGCCGCACCCGTCACCATAATACAAAGCGAATACATGCGCCGCATGAAAGAAATGAGCCGCCTGCAAGCCGGAATGAGTTTCTATGGCGAAATGCCGGATGAATACACCCTCATCCTCAACAGCGACCACCGTCTTGTACGCGAGATTCTCGACGAAGGCAAGAAGGCCACGGCCGACTCGCTTGCGCCAATAAGTTCCGAACTGAAAGGACTGAAGGCACGTCACGCCGCACTAAAACAGCAGCAGGAGAAGAAAAAAGCCGACGAAATAACCGACGACGACCGCAACGCGCTCAAGGAATGCGATGAGAACATTAAGAAGCAAAAAGACGAGTACAACAAGATACTCGGCAACTACGCTGCCGGCAACAAGGTGTTGCACCAGCTCATCGACCTGGCACTGCTACAAAACGGAATGTTACGCGGTGAAGCGCTAAGCCGCTTCGTAAGCCGCAGCGTGGAACTGATAAAATAAACCCTACGGCTAATATATTAGAACAGCCATAACTCCCCATCCGGAAGCTACGAATGCCTCTTATGAACAAAAATCATAAGAGGCATTTTTTGCACCGTTTTTTCCGACATGAGTACTCCGCAATGGCCGTCGTTTTTGTCTGCATTGTTTTCCCCGGTTTTCAGAAGGCAAAAAATACGTCTGAGATATTTTAAAATATGTCTGACATATTTTGAAATATGTGCCTTGTATTTTTTCTTTTCTCCTATCGGGGTGTAACACGCTGAAAAACAGTTTTCAATTTCATGAACAAAAACATCACGTTTTACACCTGCATTTCCGTGGCCGTAAATGTCTGTTTCGGCATAAATTGTTTCAGCCGAAATTTTCCTGTTTCCAGCCGCAATTTATTAAGCGGCGCGTATATATTTAGCCATGTCATGCACGTTTTTCGAATAAAAGCCACCGCAAAATTTGGCCGTATCGCGGAAATACCCTAAATTTGCACTCGCATTTAGGATTACATCCTGCTGCTGCGTCCTTAGCTCAGTTGGTAGAGCAATTGACTCTTAATCAATGGGTCCAGGGTTCGAGCCCCTGAGGACGTACAAACCGAAAGCCGTTTACTTGTATAAAGTAAACGGCTTTATCATTAATTTTTACTGTGATAATCACTACATACGGCACGACGGCCTAAGAAGGGGCAGTAGAAATGATACTGTTTCAAAAAGTGTGTCTCGAATAAAAGAAAAAAGTCTACAGATTTTTTAGATTTGCAAGAGATAAAAACAACAAAAACTAAAAAAGTGTAGACCTTA
>URSZ01000175.1 GCA_900550635.1 uncultured Prevotella sp.
AAAAGGCCGTTTTCCCGTCCCGTTTTTGCGTCATCCGTTGTCCGTTTCAACACAACCGGCGCGCACTTTTCCGAAAGCTGCAAAAAGGAAAGAATCAAATCTCGTCAATGCGTACAATGCCGTGCATTACCGCATAAATGGTTAGCGCCGACACCGAACGGGCGTGCAGCTTCTCCATTATGTTGCGGCGGTGCGAAACTACCGTAGTAAGGCCTATGTTAAGCCTGTCGGCTATTTCCTTGTTTATATGTCCCGATACTATTTCGCGCAGCACATCCTTCTCGCGCGGCGTGAGCATATCGTTTTCCATTATCCCGTTTGCGCCGCTTCGCACCTGTTTCGGCATTAGGCGGCCGCCGCCGTGGGCTTGCTGCACCATGTAAAGAAATGAACGCACAAGGTCTTTCTCGCACTGCGTGGCGTCGATTGTCTTGAAGCATTTGGGTATCTGCGTGTGCATGTGCCCCACCACAACAACTATTGTACGCTTCATCCGCGCCGTGAAAAACGACGGGTTTTGCAACAGCACTTCGGGAGTGACGAAATAATGGTAGTACTTGTCGGAAGTCTCCTCCGACAAATCCAGAAAGTTATGGAAAATACGCACCTCGGCAACCGGCAAGGCGCTCTCTATCAAAGCCGACAACCCCTTTGCGGCAAGCGTGTTCGCACTGACCACCGCAATCTGAGGGCGAATGCCCGCCTTGTGCTCCGCAACTCCGGAAATGTTCGTAGGATGTGGCATAACAATCTGCAAAAGTAGGAATTTTTGTCAAACGTAAAACTTTTTAATCGCGAATTGAGTAATTTTGTAAACATACGGCAGGCCTGCAAGCCGGCCGCAAGAACAAAAAACCTTTCAATAATGGCAAAGACAAAAACCGCATACGTTTGCGAAAACTGCGGACAGGAAAGCGTGAAATGGTTGGGGCGCTGCCCCTCGTGCGGCGCTTGGAACACGTTCAAGGAAGTGAAGATAGCTCCCGAAACAGCACCCACTGCACGTGGCATGGCCTCCCGCGCTGCCAACCCCGCACAAGGGCGCCCTGCCCCGGTACGACTTTCGAGTGTAAAGACTACGGCCGACATACGCATAGACTGCCACGACACGGAACTGAACCGCGTGCTCGGCGGGGGAATAGTGCCCGGGTCGCTCATACTCATCGGCGGAGAGCCGGGAATAGGCAAATCAACGCTCATGCTGCAAACCATAATGCGTATGCCCGAAAAAAGAGTGCTCTACGTGAGCGGCGAAGAAAGCGAAAAACAAATCAAGCTCCGCGCCGAACGCATAGAAAACGCCACGGCCGACTGCTTCGTGGTGTGCGAAACGACGCTCGAACACATATTCGCCAACATATCAGAATGCGCACCCGACATAGTTATCATCGACTCGATACAAACCATTTCGACCGAGACGAACGAAAGCGCGCCGGGAAGCCTGTCGCAGGTGCGCGAGTGCGACGCCGCGCTGCTTAAATTCGCAAAGGAAAGCGGCGTGCCCGTATTCCTCATAGGACATATAACAAAGGAAGGCGTAATAGCCGGGCCGAAGGTGCTGGAACACATAGTTGACGTAGTGCTGCAGTTCGAGGGCGACCGGCATTACCTGTACCGCATTCTGCGCAGCATAAAGAACCGCTTCGGCAACACAAGCGAGCTGGGCATTTACGAAATGGATTCCACCGGCCTGCGAAGCGTTGAAAACCCGTCGGAACTGCTACTCAGCAACGAAAGCGAAGGACTCAGCGGCGTGGCAGTCGCCTCTACAATCGAAGGCGTGCGTCCGTTACTAATCGAAACACAGGCCTTGGTAAGCACAGCTGCCTACGGAGTGCCGCAACGCTCGGCCACAGGGTTCGACATACGCCGCATGAACATGCTGCTGGCCGTGCTCGAAAAACGCGTTGGCTTCAAACTCGCCCAGAAAGACGTGTTCCTCAACATTGCGGGCGGGCTGCGCGTGGCCGACCCTGCCATCGACCTGTCCGTGGTGGCTGCCGTGCTGTCGAGCAACGTTGACACGCCCATCGACCGCACCGTGTGCATGACCGGCGAGGTAGGACTGAGCGGCGAGATACGCCCCGTGGCACGCATTGCCCAACGAATACTCGAAGCCGAGAAACTCGGCTTCAAACGCATAATAATACCGCGCAACAATATAAAAGGCCGCGAAAAAATCAAGGCCGGCATAGAAATCATACCCGTGGGAAAAGTGGAAGACGCGCTTAGGCAGCTGTTCGGTTAGCCGGGTGGCACACGCCGCGCCGCGCGAGCCTTTTCCCGTAAAGGAAAGAAACTCCCCACCGGCGCCGGAAAAACGACACATGCGGGCAAAACGCAATACAAAAGCAGCATTCCAACCCCGAAAAACGCATTTATTTGCCCATGAGAGAAAAATTTTTGCGTAAAAGTTTGGAGTGTACAAATTTTTTTCTACTTTTGCACTCGCTATCCGGAACGCCGGACAAGTTTAATACATCGCGGAGTGGAGCAGTTGGTAGCTCGCCAGGCTCATAAC
>URSZ01000176.1 GCA_900550635.1 uncultured Prevotella sp.
AGTCTGTCGGCATTGGCATCGTAGCGTTCCAGTATCTTCAAAGCCTTCTCGTGCAGCGGCACCCTGACGGTTTTCGCCTGACATTTCTTCGTCTTCTGCGGCATGTATTCCAGAAAACCGTCCTTGATGTTGGCCCTCGTGAGCCTGTAAAGGTCACCCACGCGGCAGCCGACATAGCAGTGGAACACGAAGATGTCACGGATGACGGCCAGCTTCGGACAGTCACTCAGGTCCGCGTCATACAGGATGTTCCTCTCTTCCGAAGTAAGAAAGAAAGGGTCGCCATATGTGGGCTCCTTGCAGCCATAGAGGGCATAGACCTCGTTGTCGGAATACTTCATCTTCTTGCACCAGTGCAGGAAGGTGCAGAACAGGTTCATGATGTTGATGACGGTCGTGCCGGAAAGCGGCCTCGGCCTGTGGTTGATGAGCATGCGGGGAGTATAGAAGTCGGGGTGTTCCTGCCGCAGCTTGTACTCGTTCACGACATAATCCCTAAAATCGTTCATTTGCTCCAGCGTAACGGTCTCCACGAAGAGGGTGAAATCTACCTCGCCCAGTATTTCCCGACGGTAGTCGTGGTAGCGGGTCATCTTGCGCTCGAAGCGGACGATATGCTCCTTTGTCCTCTCCGCGCCGTCAAACTTCTCCAGATACTCGTGGACACGGGCTAGCAGATTCGGGTGGTTCCGCTCAAAGGCGCGAACAGGGTACAGCACATCATCGATGACCTGCCTCATCCACCGGCTGTCCGCCTTGCCCGTGAAGGTATTCTCCGCCCGCTCGATGATGGCGGCAATCTGTTCCGGCAGCCGTTTCTGCTCGGCGGCAGGCACGGCTGTCGTGCGCCTGTAGCTGAGGGTGTCGGTGTCCCAATACCTGTCTTGCACTTCAAGTGGGGAAACGACCTTTATGTCCACATTCTTATCTCTGACCCGGAAGCAGATGTTCGAGACCTCGGGGGAACACTTTTTCAGATAGACGGTAACTTTCATCGGCGTTGCTTTTTCGGTTATGCGGCAAAGGTATAATAAATTCCCGTAAATGTTCCCATATATCCCGAAGAATCTTGTAACAGATTAAGACAAATTAAAAAGTCATTCCCGAATCTGATACCACATAAAGTATTGAATATTAGAGGTTATATTTGCACTTGTTTAGCTTTTTTTTCATTTTCGGCTTTACTCAACTTTTCGAATATCAGATATTGCAGTTCCACGCTTTTTTATATATGCCGTGTATGCCAATAACAAACCGCTCCGACAGGGAACTCGGGCATAAACGACAAAAAAAGTGAATGGACACATTTCCTCCTTGCAGTAAAAAACGCGGCAAAAAAGTCGTCTTTTTTTACCCCCCCCACTAAAAAATCGTATCTTTGCAAGATATATTTATTATAGGAGCTTATGATAAAGCCACACGCTTGTATTTTTTAGCAATCCGCCGTATGGCTTATAGATATAACACTTTTAAAAGAAGAAAGATTATGAACCCTATAAAAAAGATAACAAGCTGGTATTTTTCAAAAAGGGCTCTCCCTATTTGGGCTATTCTGATTATCGACAGCTTGATAGTAATTTTCTCCGGCATATTATGTTATGCACTTGACCACGGAATGGCAAACACCGTTGGCGTGGTTGTGCCGCTTTTCAAGACGCTTTGCCTATACCTTCCTTTTTGTTACGTGGGCTTCAAAGTGATGAGAACATACCGCGGCGTGATGAGATACTCATCCTTTGTGGATTTGTGGCGCATAGGCGTAGCCATGTTCGTTGCTATGGTTTTAGCTTTGGTAGCAAACCTGTTCATAGGCGACAATTCAATTTTTATGCCGCTCAGAAACAGCGATTTGATAGCAACTTTCTTTGTATCGGCATTCTTGATGTGCGCAATACGAGTTTTTGTAAAAATACTATACGACCAACTTACATTCATAAACGAGTCTACGAAGCGTACTTTCATCTACGGAGTTAAGCACGGAGGGATTGGCCTGGCTAAGAACATAAAAAACACGGAGCCCAAAAGCTACATACTACGCGGATTTGTATGCAACGACGACGATATGGCCGGTAAACTGCTTATGGGCGTAAACGTATATAAAGACGACGAGCGTCTGATAGGCGTAATGAAAAGGAACAGGATAAAAGTTCTGCTCGTATCGCCATTAATGCAAAATGAATTCATACAAAAGAAATCACTTATAGACGACCTTATAAGCGCAGGAATAATCATAAAAATCCTCAACCCTGCTCAAAGCTGGGACGGGAAAAGCGACTTGAATGCTGCTAATTTCAGGGAAATCGAGATTGAAGACCTTTTGCCTCGCGACGAGATTCAAGTAAACATGGAATCGATAGGAAAATTACTGAAAGGCAGCGTTGTGCTTATAACAGGTTCTGCCGGCTCGATAGGCAGCGAAATAGTGCGGCAAGTGGCGGCACTGCAACCTGCAAACTTGGTTCTTATAGACGAAGCCGAAACGCCACAACACGACATCAGG
>URSZ01000177.1 GCA_900550635.1 uncultured Prevotella sp.
GTACTCGCAACCCAAGGCTTCCATAATCTGCTCTGCTATGTTGCGCCGGCGGGAATAGACTTCGATGTTCGCTTCATGGTGCCACGCGGCGTCGTTGTCGTAGGCCTTGGCTGCGGCAAGCTGCAAGGCGCGGAATGTGCCGGAATCGATATTGCTCTTTACCTTTAGAATCCAGCTTATGAACTCGGCATTCGTTGCGGCAAGCCCTACGCGCCACCCGGGCATGTTATGGCTTTTGCTCATCGAATTGAATTCAATGCAGCATTCCTTTGCGCCCGGCACCTGCAGGATACTTATGGGGTGTTCGTTGAGTATGAAACTGTATGGGTTGTCGTTCACCACGATTATTCCGTGACGCCGCGCAAAGTCAACCAAACGTTCATAGGTCTCCCGTCTGGCATTTGCCCCGGTAGGCATGTTAGGGTAATTGCACCAAAGCAGCCGGACACCATCGAGGTCCATGTTTTCCAATTCTTCAAAATCGGGCTGCCAGCCGTTGTCGGGTCGGAGATTGTAATTCACCACCTGCGCCCCAAGCAGTTTGCTAAGCGAAGTATATGTGGGGTAACCGGGATTGGGCACGAGCACTTTTTCGCCCGGGTTGACGAAAGTAAGTGTAACATGCAGTATTCCCTCTTTCGAGCCTATGAGCGGCTGTATCTCGCTCGCCGGGTCGAGGTCCACATCGAACCAGCGTTTGTACCATTTTGCCATTGCGGTGCGCAGTTCGGGCGTACCTACCGTAGGCTGGTAGCCGTGTGCGTCGGGAAGTTTGGCCACCCGGCACAGTTCGTCGACAGTAGCCTGCGAGGGCGGCATGTCGGGACTGCCTATCGCAAGGCTTACTATATCTTTGCCTTCTGCGTTGAGCCGCGCTATTTCTTTTCCTTTGCGGCTAAAGTAATATTCATTTACCGACTTCAGACGGTCGGCCGGGCTGAAGCCTTTTGTGGTATTGTTATTGTTTTGACACATATTCTCCAAGTATTTTCAATTCGCTAATCAGAGGTATTATCGCGTCCAGGCATTGGTGGAAGCGCGTGTAATCGTCATAAATCACGTCAATATAGAAAAGGTATTCCCATTCTCGCCCTATTATCGGCAGTGATTGTATTTTCGTAAGGTTAATCTTGTAGAACGAGAATATCGAAAGCACCTGCGATAGGCTTCCTTCCTCGTGCGGAAGAGCGAATACCAGGCTGCTCTTGTTGCAAAGGTGTGTATCGCGCAGCAAATCGGCGTTCCACGGGTCGGCCAGCACAAGGAAGCGCGTAAAGTTATGCTTGTTGTCCTCAATGCCTTCTTCCAGGATTTTCATCCCGTACAGCGAGGCTGCGTATTTCGAACATATAGCCGCATGTCCGTGGCGTTTTTCCATGCTTATCTGTTCGGCCGAGCCGGCTGTGTCGTCAGCCTCTACCACCCGCATGTTGGGATGTTGTTTCAAAAAGGCGTAACATTGCGCCAGGGCCACGGGGTGCGAGTTAACCTCGGTAATGTCGTCCCAGTCGTCATCGGGCAGGCATATTATGCTGTGGCTTATGCGCAGTTTGTATTCGCCCACTATCGTAAGGCCGCTGTTGCGCAGCAGTTCGTAGTTGTGGAGAATGCTGCCGGCTATGGTGTTTTCGATTGCCACGAGGGCGAGCAGCGAGCCGTCGCGTTTCATCTCGTCGAAAAGCGACTCGAACGTGTCGCAGCAAACCAGTTCAATGTCTTCGCCTTTGAAATAATCGTGTGCGGCTATGTCGTGGAACGAGCCTTTTACACCTTGTATCGCTATTTTTTTCATATTTTGTTTATTGTTTTCCCCTACAAAAAAATCCCGCTCTTGCGAAGCGGGATTCCTGTATTTTTTATTTTGTTTTCTCTTGTTATATCTGCATGAACGTCCGCTTCGCTTTATTCGGCAAAGTAAAAATAAAAGTAAAAGCTAAACGTTGCGGACATATTGTTCATATCACGGAGCATGTCTTAATTCCGGCAGCAAAAATACATATTTTATCTAATCCTCCAAACAAAAATGGCCTTTTTTCTCAGAAAAACGGTGTTTTTTCCGTTTTTTCATTACAAATACGGCATTCGCCGAGCCTGTTTCCCGCTTTAACCAAAACGGTCATTAGGGAAATTAAGTAGTAACGTCAAGTGCGGGCCCTTCGCCAACTTACGCACTTCTGCCGTCATCTGTATTCCCGCCCGGCTCGTCGTAGCCCGCTCGCCTTCAGCCGGGAGCAAAGCTATCTACCGGGCATAAGCACGCAATTTGACGAAGCCTGACGACCGATTTGGGTTTAACGCCATGCGGCAGCCATCCCGCAACCGGGATACAGGTGCACTGCCGGGGACAGTGCCTTTTTGTCTGCATTTTTGCCACGTTTTTCGAACGGGTTTTCAGAGGGCAAAAAATATGTCCGAGATATTTTAAAATAGGTCAGACATATTTTGAAATATGTGCCTTGTATTTTTTA
>URSZ01000178.1 GCA_900550635.1 uncultured Prevotella sp.
GCGTACATAAACGAAGGGTAGTGCAAGCTGGTCGGCTACAAGTGCTCACTGTGCAATAGCCCCGGTAGCAACTCCGGCAATAGCTTCTGCCTGGGGATATTTTTCTGCCACAAGGCGGCTCAGTTCAAGTTTTACAAATGTACGAAGTTCCGGATAGGATAATGTTTTGCGGTTATCGCAATAGAACGGCGATTTCCAGCCTGAAGCCCATGTGAACGGTTCGTTAGGCTGTAACTTAATGGCTTTGATTTTTAATAGTTTTGAGGCCAGTATGTTTTCAAGTGTTTCCATAACAATGTGTTTTATTTGGGTTTGTTATTTGATCTATGGTTTGTTTCTGCCTTTTGCGGCTGTTTTGTCATGAATGGTAGCCCCGCTTGCGGTGGAACGTGTGTGTATAGTATATTTTGTGCGAAACTTTGTATACTATTGGTGCTGTAACCAAGCCGGCCAATACGTCTACGAGGTAATGCGCCTGTATGTACACTGTCGAGAAACAAAGCAGCAAATAAAATGGCAGCAGTCCCCGCACGGCTTTCGGCTTCACCTTGTAGGTGAGAATAAGCAATATCGTGCTTATTCCTACATGCGAACTTGGAAAAGCCGCAGTGGGGCATTCCCCGCCTTTTTGGGCCAGTTCTACGAGGTGTTGGAACAGTCCCCCGGTCTGTACTTTAGGAAGCATTTCCGTGTGGTAACGGAAATAGTATTCCACGGCCGGGAATATCCCGTTGCGTATATCGTCGATTCCCACAGCCTGGAAATAGTACTGCGGGCCGGCTACCGGCAAAAATAGGAAAATCAGGTAATAAATAAAAAACGAACAGATTATTATGAACGTTGTTTTCTCGAAATATTTGTAGTGTTTGAAAAATGTCCACAGCACTACGAAAAAAATCATCGGATAATAGGAAAAGTACCCCAGGTTAAAGATTTCAGACCAGAATATCCCGTTGAAGTTTTCGCTGAAAAGCAACGCCGGTTGGCAACCGAATACAGTTTGTTCAACTGCGGCGAACACATTGTCGAGGTTAGGGAATACCTGGCAGAACAAATAAGTATCGGGATACCAATAAGCCAGCAGTGCAAGCTGGTATGCTATTCTAAGAAAAAGCGTAAGCCTGCTTGCATAGCGCTTGTAGATGAGCACCAGTGCCGCAAGTCCGAGCAATATGCCGGCGCGTCCGGTAAGCATTCCGGCAAGGTTTGGCATTTCGCCGCTGAATATTATTGCCACCACAGCGGTGAACAGCGTGTATATTATAGTGAGCTTTTCAATCCCCAGAAGTCCGGGGCGGCATTTGCGTCTCCGTGTTATTTCATTCAAATCCATTGTTCTTTCTTATACCAAGCTACAGTTTCGTCCACTCCTTTTTTGAGGTCGTACTTTGGACGGTAGTCGAGTTCCTTAACAGCGTCGCTGATGTCGCATTGCCAGTTTCGCTGTTTCATTATCCTGTATTTGTCGAGGTTAAGCGTCGGCGTTTTGCCGGTAAACTTGCTGGCTGTCTGCGCCACGGCACACACTGCACGCAGTATCCACAGGGGAACGGTAAGGCGTACAACGCCTTTTATGCCCATGGCGTTTTGCAGCAATTGTCCGAACGTCCGGCTGTTGTAGGTACGCCCGTCGCTTATCAAGTATGTTTTCTTTGTCACGCCGCGTTCTATTGCTGCAAATACGGCGTCTACCAAGTCTTTTACGTAGACAAATGTAATTTCCTGCCTTTTGAAACCTACGGCAAAATCCACGTGGCTCTTTATGCTTTTGGCCATGAGGAAGTAATCGCGTTCCCTTGGCCCGTAAACGCCTGTGGGTCGGAAAATAACCCATTGCAGGCCGTCCGACACCCGGATGAAGTTCTCGGCCGCAGCCTTGCTCATTCCGTAGGCCGTGTTGGGCTGTGGAGTGTCGTCTTTGCGTATAGGCTCGTATATCACTTCGCGGAACTCGCCGCTTTCTCCCTTTGAACCGAACGGGTTGTTGTCTTTGTGCATTCCGATTGGCTCCTCGCGCAGCGCCCCGTATATGCTCAGCGAACTGAGATAGACGAACTGCCGCGGCATTGCCCCGGCGTTGCGCAGGGCGTTTACAAGGTTGCGCGTGCCATTGTAGTTAACGGCAAAGAAGTCGTGGCGGAAACGGCTTTTTGTTATTCCTGCCGCATGTATCACCACGTCCCAGGCTCCGAATTCCTCTTTTGCTTTCGCAAACAGGCGCGTAAGCGCCGCCTCGTCGTCAAGGTCGAGTTCTATGAAGTTTATGCGTTCGTCCTGAAGATAACGG
>URSZ01000179.1 GCA_900550635.1 uncultured Prevotella sp.
AAACACACTGAAAACCAGTTTTCAATTTTCCGCACCGAAAACGCCCGTTTTTGCGGACGGGTTTTCCAACGATTTGGACGCGATAAATCATGTCCCAACCACAGCCCCGGAACATCCGCTACGAAAGCAACAAAAATGGCTTATATTACCGGAAAAGCATGCCCGCAGGGAAAATAATTAAAAATTCGTATAAATTTAATAACGTCAATTGGCGGGAATTTGTATATTTGTGCGATTGCCTGCTGCTGTATGAAAACGCAGAGAAAGGCTCCTGCCGCAAAAGGCATAGAAAACTGACCACATTCATTTCATAAAATCTTTTATATCATGAAACATTTCAACAAAAAAAGTTTGCTATCTGCATTGCTGCTGGCAATAACGGCCATCTTTGCCGCCATGCCTGCACACTTGCAGGCGTCGCCCCATCCCTACGGGCCAATGCCCGCCACCGAAGGCGACGAACCGGAATACTCCGTGCAATACTCACTGCCCGTCGTAACCGACGCCTCGCAGTTCTATTGCAACAACCTATCGACCGAGGGCTCGCTCGCCAACCTTATCGACGGCGACTACCAGACGCACTTCATCTCGGCATACAACGAAGCGCGCGTAACCAACAACCCCGACGAGTACCATTACCTCCAGGTGTACGCCGAGAGCGGCCTGCCCGAAAGGTTCGTCATGCACTGGCGCACACGTGCGAACGAGTGGTCAAACATGTACCGCCCCATACACATCGTGCTCTCCGTCAGCGTTGACGGCACGGAGTGGACCGAGATAGGCGAATGGCAGAACCCCGAAGCGGGATTCCCCGTAACGGCCGACGTGCCCGAATACGACTCGCCCGTAATAACCCTTGACGGCGAATACAACTACTTCCGCATTACCGTGCTCGAAGTGAACAGCCCCGACGGCATAAGCACCGACGGACACCCGTTCTTCAACTTTGCCGAATACAACCTCTACCCCGTGGTTGTCAAAGGCGAGGAGACACTGGCCGACATACTCAACTCCATGAGCCTCTCCCCCGACGATTACCAGTACGGCACCGACCCGGGGTTCATCAACGACTTCGACAAATGGCAGAGCTTCTACGACCTCTACCTCAAAGCCATGCAGTACGTGGCCGACGGCACGCACAGCGACGAGGAAATGGACGCGCTCAAGGAACAGTTCGTCGCAGCCGAGGAGGACATACGCAACTCAATAATACCAATAAAAGAAGGAGGCTACTACTACATCACCACAGCCAACCCCAAGTTCACCGGCAACTCTAAGGAAAACTACGGCTGGTACGCACCTACCGACGAACAAAACCACATAGGCTGGAAAGCACTCGAGGAAAGCAGCAAATTCGTTTGGAAATTCACCAAGAACGACGACGGCAGCTACATGATACAGAACATGCTCACCGGACTTTACGTCGACTCCACGCAGGTGAACGCACTCTCGCAAGTGCCTTATCTCGCAGAGCTGCCCGCGCATAAGCAACTCGTGAAGAACCTAACCTATGCCGGAGTGTTCAGCCTTGAGTGGGACGGCGCCGTTGCCGTTTACCACCAGGACGGCCACGCCGACGGCGCGGGCGAAAGCGGCAACATCGTGCTCTGGAACGGGCAGGCAGGCTCACCCTCGTCGTGGTTCCTGCGCGAAGTGCCCGACGACATCGTACAACGCCTCACCGAACAGCGCAACCTCGACCTGCTGAAAAACTACCTCGACATGAACCCCGACCTGCTCGACAACTATTCGGTCGGCACCATGGTAGGACAACTCAACGACCAGGCCGCCTACGACCGCATAAAGGCGGCTTACGAAACGGCCGTTGCCTCTATAGACGAAATGCACACGCCCGAAGAATACGCCGCATACCTCACGGAACTAAAGGCTGCCATAGCCGACGCCGAGGCAAACTACAC
The DNA here is from genome assembly GCA_900550635.1 of uncultured Prevotella sp. Taxonomy (GTDB): domain Bacteria; phylum Bacteroidota; class Bacteroidia; order Bacteroidales; family Bacteroidaceae; genus UBA6398. The sequence goes on from URSZ01000179.1 coordinate 1,920, forward strand.
CAACCCGCTCAAGGAAGGCTACTACAGGTTCGTCGTGGCAAACCCGTACTTCCTCGACCAGGAAAACGAGACGCTGCACACGCTGTCATGGTGCCAACACCCCAGCAACACCTCCGTAATAGAATGGGCAAAGGACGACGGCACGGCCGACTACATCTGGAAAGTAACATTTGCCGACAAGGACACGTTCTACATACAGAACATGTCAACCTACCGCTACATATCATGCGGCACAGTGCTCGCACGCGGCAATAACATCAACTCCACCGCCGAGCCCGTAACCAAACACTACCTCGACTTCATGGGACGCAACGGCGTGGTTAACGTCTACAACACCACATAC
>URSZ01000180.1 GCA_900550635.1 uncultured Prevotella sp.
GGAAAGTAGTGCCGCTCGACATAGAACTGAACACCAACCAACGCATACTAATCATATCCGGACCTAATGCCGGCGGCAAATCCGTATGCCTGAAAACCGTGGGACTTTTGCAATACATGGTTCAATGCGGCATGTCGATACCCGTGCGCGAAAACTCCAAGGTAGGCGTTTTCAAAGGGCTGTTCATCGACATCGGCGACGAGCAAAGCATAGAAAACGAGCTGAGCACCTATTCCTCCCACCTGCTCAACATGAAAGTTATGATGAAAAACGCAGGTCCCGAGAGCCTGCTGCTCATCGACGAGTTCGGCAGCGGAACAGAGCCGCTCATAGGCGGAGCACTGGCCGAATCCATACTGAAACGCTTCATAGCCGCCGGCACATACGGCATAATAACCACACACTACCAGAACCTGAAACACTACGCCGACGAACACATGGGAGTGGTGAACGGAGCCATGCTTTACGACCGGGCAAAAATGCAGGCGCTCTTCCAGCTGCAAATCGGGCAGCCGGGCAGTTCGTTCGCAGTAGAGATTGCGCGCAAGATAGGCATACCCGAAGACGTGATAGCCGACGCTTCGAAAATTGCTGGAGCAGAATACATACAAAGCGACAAATACCTGCAAGACATTGTGCGCGACAAACGTTACTGGGAACAGAAACGCCAGAAAGTACACCAGCAGGAAAAACGCCTTGAACAGATTATCGAACGATACGAAAGCGAAATAACACAACTCCAGAGCAGCAAAAAGGAAGTAATAGCCAAAGCCAAGGAAGACGCACAGCACCTGCTCGAAGAATCCAACGCACGTATTGAAAACACTATACGCTCCATACGCGAAATGCAGGCCGAACGCGAAAAAACACGCGAGGTGCGGCGCGAACTGGAAGAGTTCAAAAACGAAATTTCCGAGGCAGCAGATTCGGAAGACTTCATACAGCGCAAAATAGAACAGATTCAACGCCGCAAACAACGCCGCGAGGAACGACGTCAGCGCATAGCAGCCGACAAAAGCCGCCAACCCGAGAAACCGGCCGAGAACAAAGAGCCCGAAAAGCCGAAACCGGGCGACTACGTGCGCATAAAAGGGCAGACATCGGTAGGAAAACTCAGGGAACTGAACCACGGCAAAGCCATAGTGCTTTACGGCACAATGCAGGTGGAAGTAAAAGAAAACCGCCTCGTACCTGCCCCTGCACCCGAAAAGAAAACGCTGCAAAACGCCGTGTACCTGAGCCGCTCCACCCGCAACGCCGTCGAAGAGCGCAAGGCTACGTTCAAACCCGACATAGACGTGCGCGGAATGCGCGGCGAAGAAGCGTTGCGCGAGGTAACTTCGTTCATCGACGACGCGCAGTTGCTCGGAATAGCGCGCGTCAGAATCCTGCACGGCACAGGCACGGGGGCGCTGCGCGAACTCATACGCCGCTACCTCTCCACCATTCCCGGCATTGCCGGCTACCGCGACGAGCACGTGCAGTTCGGCGGCGCAGGCATAACCGTTGTAGACATGAAGAACTGAGACGTTCCGGCGGTTACATGCCGCACAATCGGGACGGCAAACCAACATACAAAAATCAAGTGCCGCATAACTCCGGTTATGCGGCACTTGCTTTTTCAATCGTCACGAAAAGGAAGGAACATCCGCCTTTCCGCCGGCTATACCGGGCGGCGGGACTTCTTCCATTCCCACACCATAAGGGGCGTGAGGAATATTGCGTAGCAGATGTACGTGCATATCACCGTCTGCCATGGCGTGAGAGTGGTGTAATGCACCCAAGGCATATATACGAACGCATGTGTAACGAGCAGAGTAAGAGTATGCCTGCCTATGAACATCAGCGGGTCAAGGAAGTGCTTTCCCGCGTGTTCCACAGCTCCTACCGCGAGACGGCACAGGTTGTTGAACACGACTATTCCGCAGTAAGCGTACAACGGCCAAAGCAGGTAATATCCCGAAAGGAGCACATTCCTGTGGTGGCCCACCACCGACGGCCCGAACACGAGGAACGCGATGTAGCCCGCCGCGCAAAGGGCGAACAGGCCGCGATTGTTCTCAAAACGCCCGTACTTGTAGCCCACCATGAAGAACGCAAGCCCCATGGGGATGTTCGACAGATAGAACGGCAGGTTATTGCCCGACAGGTGAATGCCGAAACCTATTGCCACACAAGCCACCACGCACACCTCGGCCGGCACTTTCCACTTTATGAGGTAACGCGCGGCAATGCGCACCACCATGAGCGAAAGCAGGA
>URSZ01000181.1 GCA_900550635.1 uncultured Prevotella sp.
TTCCTAAGGGATTTTCAGCTTGTCGCTCCCTCGGCTCGTTTTTTCAGATATTCCCGCGCTGGTTCACTCGTCAAGGCGAGCCGGAGAAGTGCTGTGGCTTCCTCGTCGGTCATGTTCTTTGCTTCCGGCACAATGCTTTCAAAGACTGCGCCCCGGACGATAAGGCGGTGGCTGCGCGTTCTGCGTTCCTCTTTGGATAGCTTCTGACGCAACATCTTTTCTCGGTTCTCAAACTGCCGGATTTTCTTCTTTCCGTCCTCAATCTCGGCTTGCAACTCCTCGCGGGTTTTCTCTCTTGGCTTTGTCATGGTTGGGTGCTCCTTTCTGCTCATAAGCATAGAAAAAGGACAGTCGATTTTCTCGGCTGCCCTTGTAAAATAGAAAACTTATTTACTTTGCAAGAAGGTTTTGTTCGGATACTTTTTCATCAGAAGTATGGCTTGTTTGGGCGTGGGGCATATCAGTCTGAGTTTCCGTCAAAGTCTGTGTTATGATAGTGTTCATATAACCAGTATTTTCCCTCAAACTCAACGACAATGTTATCGCCGTACTGATAAACCGCAGCCCCTACAATATCATCATTTGCTTGGAAATTTTCTTTTGGTTCTTCCGAAGAACTAACTGTGTTTTCGATTTTTCCTAACAAATTGAAAGAACTTTTTTCATCTGCGAAGTTGGGTTGAGAGTCAACGATTTGATAAAGCGTATCATTTACATAGACCATAGGAGCAATATCTCCAGAAATGGGAACCAATGCCTTTAGCAAATCTTCTCCTGTTACACCTAATTGTGCTTCATCGCTTGCAAAAGGAATACGCAGCAGGTATTGTTGGTCTACTTCGTAAAGATATATATAAATGCCTGAGCCAACATCTTGTGTGTCACCTAAAAGAGAAAGAACATCTTCTCTTGTCATGGTCGGTGTTAGTTCTTTAATTTGCTCAGATGTTACCTGCGTCGGTGTATCGAGCGGTTCTTTGTTTTCTGGTATTAGACTAAGGATTTCTTCAGTCAACGGGTTACTTTCTCCTGCGTCAATCGTTTTTGCAGCTTCTTTTATTTCTTTATGAGAATAGTCGCTCAAATCTTCAACAGCAATGCCGAGAGAATTGAGATAATCAACCGCTGCATTATATTGAATTATATCAACGGCAAATGCGGTCAATGGTATCATCAAGCACAAGCAAGCTGCAATAGCCCCCCACTTTACCCAAATGGGCTTTTTGGCTTTCTTCTTGTAGTTGAGAGCTTCATCGACATATTTTGTGTCAAGCTCGCTCATAGCGTCGGAAAACTTCTTTGCATTCATACGAATACCTCTCTTTCAATCAAATATTGCTTCATCTTCTCGCGGATACGGGTCAGCCGGACAGAAATGTTTTTTTCTGAAAGCCCCATAAACTCGGCTATGTCCTTATAGCTGTCGGAAAACCAATAGCGGCGCATGAAAATAACGCGGTTTTCGGTAGTCAGCGTGTCTAAAAATGCTTCAATGATACGGGCTAACTCTTTGGCTTCGATTTCTGCTTCTACTGTATTCGGGGCTGCTATACAGGCTTCAATTTCTTCCAAAGCAATCGTGTAATGGCTGCTCCGTTTGGCTGCTTCCTTTCTCCAATAGATTTTGAGTGAAATGTTCCGAACGATTTTAACAAGATAAGATAGCAGCGGGTTAGGTCGTGCCGGGGGAATGGCGTTCCATGCGCCTAAATAAGCGTCGTTTACACATTCCTCCGCGTCTTGTCTGCTGCCTACGATATGGTAGGAAAGATTGTGGCAGACCTTTCCGTATTTTATATCCAGCTCTCGTATGCCTTGTTCTGAACGTCCAAAAAACATTTCTATGATTTTTTCGTCGTCTATCATCTCACCGCCTCCTTTCGGGCTTCACCTATGTACTACGGTTTCAGCGGCAAATACTACATCTAATCCGAAACTTTTTCAAAAAAATTATAGCACATCTTTTTGAATAGGGTGTGTCAAGTTGCCGGAATGTTTCTTTGCCGCTTTGCTGGCGGCGTTCCTCCGTTCTTCGCTGTATGGGGCGGTCAGACGGAAAGAGAAACGCCCCTTTGCAATATCAAACTCCATGCAGCCCGTTTCGGGGTCTGCGTCGGTCTGGCGGCACTGGTCGGGGTGCTGTCCGGCGTAGGCGGCAAGCCGCTTCTTTAAGTCGGTGTT
>URSZ01000182.1 GCA_900550635.1 uncultured Prevotella sp.
GGAGAAAATTAAAAATACAAGGCACTAATTTCAAAATATGTCAGACATATTTTTTGCCAAAAAAGGAAGCCTGTGTTTCAATCAGTTACAAAGACCCGTTTTTCGTCCGGTTCTGAATAAAATCCGGTAACGTTCCGCATGATTATGCAATCGAAAAGTGCGGCTCGGTTGGGCTGCATAAAACTTCGGAGGATGTCAACCGCAGGCAGTCACCACCCCATGCGAGAGCAGGCCGCCAAGCGTGCGCCCGAGGCATTGCTCCACCGTTTCGGGCGGGGTATCGCCCGCGAAGCAGGGTTTCAGCTCCGCGCTCAGGCGGGCGAACGTCTTCGGTTCGTCAAGCAGCGTGAGCACGTTGTACGACAAATCGTCGAGCGCATATTCCGCGAACCCGTTTCCCGACACAGACGGCGTTACGGCCACATCGTTCTTTCTTTCCGCCGGACTTACCTTCAGTCGCTTTTTCAGCATGTCGGCCTCGCCGGCGGGGATGTTGTATATCTTCAAGAACGGGTTGCGCGAGAATACGAGCCCGTCGCGCACAGGCTTATCCTTATCCGTCAAGCCGGCAACGACGGCGGCTTTCCGCGCTTCGGCAAGCAGGGCGTCCCGGCCTATGCCGTTCCATGCCTCGTTGCAACTGTTGAGGAAAGTGCGGTAATTTTCCAGCCCGGCAAACTCCTGCGTACTTTCCACATGAACAGGTTGGCCGGAGAGCCTTTTGTGGCGTTCGGGAAACAATGCTGCCACTCTTTCGTACATAGCCGGGTATTCGCGCAGCAGCGTGCGTTCCAACCAGTTGCATACTTCAGGCGTGCGCTTGTGGCCGCCGAGGATGTGGATGAACTGCTTCTGCCCGTAGTGGGGCAAGTCGCAAAAGTCGCGCTGCATGTACCCGTTGTCGCGCACTGTGGCGGGGTGGACGGTTGTTACTTCCGAGTCCTCGTCGCGCGCCATTATTGCGAAGAACACCTGTTCGTAAACCACGTTGGCGCTGATGTCAGAAAAACGGAATCTGTCGCCGTTGAAGTCGTTATCCCTGAAAAAGCGGAATATCTCATCGCAGTAACGCCCGAAGAAGTCCAAGTCGTTGCCGCCGCAAAAGCCGAGGTTGTACGACGGGACATCGCCGCCGCGCAGCACGCGGTCGAACTGCGGCGAGAGTTTCAGTCCTTCAACGGCGAGGAATTTCCTTATCATGCCCCCGTAGTAATCCGTACACTGTTCCTTGTTCTGCGCAACGAGCCGCGCGCCCGTTACCTTACCCGGCAACGGGCGCGGCAGGTATATGTCGCCGTCGATGTGCACGAACGGCTCCGTCTGCACGGAGTATGTCTTCACTTTGGCCAATGCCCAGTGGCACGTGAGGCAGTCGAACGTGTCGAAACATACCACAACCTCGTCGTAAGGCAGCCCGAGCCTGTCTATGAGCATTCGCGCGCCCCGGCTGTCGGTGTAAAGCGTTACTTTGCCGAATTGCTCCTTGAGGCTCATGCAACTCAACGCCCACGACATGAGGTTGTACTCGGCGTGCAGCCACCAGAACGGCGAAGTCTCTAAATCCCTGTCCCCGCACCACAATGTCTGGATTGCTTTCATGTACCAACGTTTTTGTTGTATAGTTTCGTGTTGGAAAATACCGGCTATCTGTTGAATCTTTTGGCAAGCGTGTACTATTATTCGCCAACAACCCTAATGATAAATCCGCTGGCTTCTAATTTCCGTCCCTTTGAGCAACTGTCCGTTTTAAGCGTGTCGATACTTTCAGCCGGGATTCCTATGTACTGGCTCATTTCCCAGTTGTATGAAACGTCAAGATATTTTACTTTCTCGTGCTTGAACCTCACTTCTTTCAGGTTGTTGTGCAATATGCTTATGTGCTTGAGAGCCGGCGAGAATACCCACAACCTGGGGATTCTGTTGTAGGAGGCGTTAAGCCTTTCCAAGTTCGGCAGTTTTCGGTTTGTTACAAAAAAATCCCTGCCATAGTTGCAGCTGTCCATATCTAACTCCACGAGCGTCTTTGGTAGTATCTCGTCAAGTT
>URSZ01000183.1 GCA_900550635.1 uncultured Prevotella sp.
GAACCCACGCTTATACACTACCAGCTATAATAAACCGCAAGGACAGCAATTTGATACTGCTGTCCTTTTTGCATTTATGGATTAAACAAATAGATTTAGAACTCTTGTAGAACATGAGTATAAGGTTGTCAAGAAATAGTGTGTTGTTATTGGTCGGTCAACCGACTATGATATATGGTGAATATTTTGTAGAAGATTGAATGTCTGGTGACAGACGAAAAGCAGCATAAAGAATAGCGGTGAAATTCAAGCAAAGGAACCTTACATCAAATGTAAGTGGTGTATTTGTGCTTTGTGTAGTAAAATTTTAATTGTAAAAAAACATGAACAAAAAAGAGGTGTTAAGTATGGATTATACAAAAAAACTTTTAGAAGTACGCGACCTGCACAAAGCATATTCCAAAGAAGGTGTTCCCACAAAAGCACTAAACGGAATTACCTTTGATGTTCTAAGTGGCGAATATTTGGGAATTATGGGAGCCAGCGGTTCCGGGAAAACAACATTATTAAATTGTATTGCTACGGTCATTAAACCTACCTCTGGACAAATTTTGCTCTCCGGGGCGAATATAAGTGCCTTTGACGGTGCTAAGTTAGCGGAATACCGTGGAAATAGAATTGGTTATCTGTTTCAAGACTTTGCTTTGCTTGATAATTTGACAGGCAGAGAAAATATTCTGTTGCCCTTATCCATTCACAATATAGATATTTCCATAGCCGAAAAGCGCCTAAATGATATAGCCGGATTTCTTGGAATTACTGATGTTCTTTCAAAGTTTCCGGCGCAGATGTCCGGCGGTCAAAAGCAGCGTGTAGCCGCAGCCCGTAGTTTGATTTCTAATCCAGATATTATTTTGGCTGATGAGCCGACAGGCGCATTAGACACAAAAGCTGCACGGTTGCTTATGGAAAAATTACAGGAAGTCAACCAAGTGCAAGGACGTACCATTTTAATGGTTACGCATGACCCTAACGCAGCAAGTTTCTGTTCCCGCATTTTGTTCATACAGGACGGCGTTATTTTCCATGAATTGCGTCGCAAAGTTCCGACAGAAACACGGGAAGAATTTTATGCGCGCATATTACAGGTAATGGCGCAAATGGGAGGAGGGAGCGCAAATGTTCTTTAACCTTGCATGGAGAAATTCCAAACGTAGCCGCAATGAAAATCTGATTTACTTTCTGACAATGGTAACGGCGGTAGCGGCATTTTACATTGTGCTTTCTCTCGGAGCGCAGGACGTTATACGCTTTTTAAGCAGCCTTGAAAGCGATGCCGTGGAACGGCTGCTTACAAACCTTTTGCCTACTGTCTATGTTTGTGCATTATTATTTGTATTTTTCCTTGTAGTATTTGCAAATAAGTATCAGCTCGAATGTCGCAGCCGGGAACTAGGATTATATTTGATGTTTGGTATGACAAAGACCCGATTATTTACGCAAATTATGACGGAGGGGCTTATCACTTCACTTGTCGCCCTCTTGGGTGGACTTATCTGCGGTGGTTTTCTATCCGAAGTTATCAGCCTTGCAACGGCACGTTTAGTCGGACACGGTGTTATTGCACATCAATCAAGTTTTTCATTAAGCGCAGTTTTCTTTACGATATTGGGATTTTTAATCATCCAATGTGTGGCGTTGTTTATACTATGCGGAAAATTGTTTAAGAAAGAAGTCCACCAACTGCTTTATGGAGAAATGGCAAAAAAAGAACACACGGGCAGCACACACGGAAGTTTGCTATCCCTTGTAATTGGTACGGCAGTTTTACTTGTTGCATACTGGGTTGCCATAGAACACTTCATGGCTGGCGGTGGTGTAATGCTGCTTGTTGCTGTCCTGCTTGGAATTGTTGGAACAATTCTTTTTATCCGAGGCATTGCCCGGCTTTTAAGTATAGTAGCTGCTTCTAACAAACGGAAAGCGACAAATGGACTTTATGTATTTACTTTGCGACAGCTTCACGAAAATGTTGTTTATAAATATATTTCAATTAGTGTTGCGTCTATTCTGATGATGCTTACCATTATGTTTATTGC